>CAJYBQ010000098.1 GCA_913064755.1 uncultured Alphaproteobacteria bacterium | reverse complement strand
AGGCAAAAAGCCCGACAATGGCCTTTTTCATGGCGCGGAAAACAGCGGCTGTTTCCGCGGCGCGGGCGCTCTGAGCGCGCCGAACATAGAAGTCCACGTCGATGGAGCCGTCGGTCCGGAGATGCAGGTCATCACCGGTGGACGTGTTCAGATTGTTGAAATCATTGAAGTTGACCTGTTGATACTGCATCTGAATGCTCCTTCGTTGACGAGATTCCATCGTGTCAGCCGTCTCTCGCCGAACGCCTGACTGACCTGAATATGTTGCGCGCCAAGGCGAAAGACAAAGGACGATTTCTCACTTCGAAGATGAATTCAATTCATCTTTTTCGTAACGAAACCTTCACACTTCCACCGGCTTCGACCTGAGGGTTCTGCCCCGCGGTGTCGCATCATGTTGCGGCGCAACAAGAAGACCGGAACCGCCAACCCCTGCGCCGCGTCTCCGCGGTCGGATAGTTAACGAAACGTTGATCTCAAATCAGGCGAGCAACCGCATCACGGCGCGCCGGATTCCCTGGATGCCTTTCGCCGTGACGGCACCGCGTTCGGCATGGGCGCGCTGTGTGCAGGCTTCCAGGTCGATGTTGCCGACAAGACGGCGATGCGTTTCTACGCCATTGGTCTGGCTCAGATCGTTGATATCATTGAGGTCAATCTGTTGGAACTGCATCTGAATACTCCATAGTCAGCGAGGATGACGCGTGTCAGACACCCCTCGCTCAGCGGCTGACTGACGGGAATATGTCAGCAATGCTGTCTATTGACAAAAGACTATTTCTCACCAAATTGATGAGCTGAATTCATTGTTCAAGCAAATTGTGCGCTGCGAAGAGCATATGCAGCATTCCTGGAGGGACATTCATGTCCAGACGCTTGCCCCCGCTGAACGCGCTGCGCGCCTTCGAAGCCGCGGCCCGGCACCTCAGTTTCACCCGTGCGGCGGATGAACTGAACCTCACCCCCTCGGCGATCAGCCACCAGATCAAGGGGCTGGAAGACCTGCTGGGCGTAAAACTGTTCGAACGGCGGCAGCGTCGGGTCAACCTGACCTCGGCCGGTGGCAGGTATTACCCGGCCATGCGGCAGGCGTTCGACCAGATGAATGCTGCGACGGAAGACCTGAGGGCGGAAGACACCACCGGCTCCCTGACCGTCAACGTATTGCCCACCTTCGCCATGCGCTGGCTGGTGCCGCAGTTGTCAGCGTTCCAGAAGCGGCATCCGGAAATCGAGGTGCGGATGACCACGAACGTGGACGCCATCGACTTCAACCGGGTGGAGGCGGATGCGGCGATCCGCTATGGCGTCGGCGGCTGGCCGGGGCTGACGGCCAAGCTGTTGCTGCGCGAGGAGATCGTGCCGGTCTGCAGCCCGTCGCTGCTGGAGGGGCGTCCGCGCCTGAAGACCCCGGCGGACCTGGTGCACTATCCGCTGCTGCATGACGTCAACCGGCCGGATACCTGGCGCCAGTGGCTGACGGCGGTGGGGGAGAACACGGTGGATCCGGACCGCGGGCTGAAGCTGGATACGACCAACCTTGCGGTCCAGGGGGCGATCCAGGGTCTCGGCATCGTGCCGGTCAACCCCAGCCTCGTGCGCCCCGAACTGGAGGCAGGAACCCTGATCGAGCCGCTGGATTTCCACCTCAACGTGAAGGGCGGTTACTACCTCGTCTACCCGGTCGGGCGGGAGAACCGGCCGCGCCTGAAGGCCTTCGAGACCTGGTTGACCGAAATCACGGCCAGGTTGACGGCCGACGAGAACCAGACGGCCTGAACGGGCCGCGCCCGGTGATGATCGCCTGTGACCATCACCGGGCGGGCCGGTCGGTATCGGCCTACTTGTTCTTGAAGTTCGGCTTCCGCTTCTCGGCGAAAGCGGCCATGCCTTCGCTCTGGTCCTCGGTGGCGAACAGCGAATGGAACAGGCGGCGTTCGAACATGACGCCTTCGCGCATCATGCTCTCGTAGGACTTGTTGACCGCTTCCTTCGCCATCATCACCGACGGGCGCGACAGTTCGGCGATGCGACCGGCGACCTTCAGTGCCTCGTCCACCAGGTCGTCGGCGGGGACGACACGGCTGACCAGACCGGAGCGTTCGGCCTCCTCAGCGTCCATCATGCGCGCGGTCAGGACCATTTCCATGGCCTTCGACTTGCCGACGAAGCGGGTCAGGCGCTGGGTGCCGCCGGACCCGGGAATGACACCCAGGTTGATTTCCGGCTGGCCGAACTTGGCGGTATCGGCGGCTAGGATGAAGTCGCACATCATCGCCAGCTCGCAGCCGCCGCCCAGGGCATAGCCACCCACGGCGGCGATCACCGGCTTGCGGCAGCGGGTCACGCGCTCCCAGTTCGCGGTGATGAAGTCTTCCTTGTAGGCGTCCATGTAGGACTTCGGCTGCATTTCCTTGATGTCCGCACCGGCGGCGAAGGCCTTGGCGGAACCGGTGATGACGATGCAGCCAATGGCGTCATCGGCCTCGTAGCCGTCCAGCGCCTGGCCAAGCTCGTCCATCAGCTGCTTGTTCAGCGCGTTCAGGGCCTCGGGACGGTTCAGGGTGATGAGGCCGACGGCGCCGCGCGTGTCGGTCAGAATGCATCCATAGCTCATGATCGGTTCTCCCCGGATCGATAGTTCAGCCTGCCGGCGACAGCCGGAAGACAACAAGGGTAAGGCCATTGGCCCGCGTGATCGCGATGTTCAGGGCTTCGCCGTCGCGCAGGAACCGGTTGCCCCCGGCCGCGCGCCAGCCAAGCTCCGGCAGCACCTGTTCGTAGTAGCGTTCGATGCTTCGGGCTGCAACTGCGCCCTTGGCTTCGACGATGACGACCCGGCCGGTGGCGCTTTCGAAGAGGGTTCCTGCTTCCGCGTCCTCGACCAACCCGTCCGCCAGGGGAACATCGAGCTGTTCCAGCCATGTTTCGACCTCCGCCGACAGGGCCGCCTGTCCGGTCAGCAGCATGACGCCGAGCAGGATGGTCACCAGGCCCCTCATCGCTGGCACACCGGGCAGTGAAACGTGGATCGTCCGGACTGCACGATGCGGGCGATGGTGCCCTTGCAGCGCGGCTTGCGGCAGGCCTCTCCCTCGCGCCCGTAGGCACGGAAGTCGTGCTGGAAGTAACCGAGTTCTCCCGACGACTGCACGTAGTCGCGCAAGGTCGATCCACCGGCGGCGATCGCTTCCTGCAGCACCAGCTTGATCTCCGGCACCAGCCGCGCGGCGCGGCGACCGGACACGGTCATGGCCAGCCGGGTGGGGGCGATACCGGACCGGAACAGCGCCTCGCAGACATAGATGTTGCCCAGCCCGGCGACCACGCGCTGGTCCAGCAGCGCGGACTTGATGGGCGTGCGCTTGCCGGCGATGGCCTCCGACAGCACGGCGGCGGAGAAGTCGTCGCCCAGGGGTTCCGGCCCCAGGTCGCGGAAGAAGCGGTGTTCCGGCAGGGCGTCCGTCGCGCAGAGGTCGAAATAACCGAAACGGCGATGGTCCTGGAAGATCACGACGGTGCCGTCATCCACGTCGAACACCAGGTGCTCGTGCGGCTGCTGGCTGTTGGGACGGGCGTCGTGAATGTGCATCCGGCCCGACATGCCCAGGTGACCGATCCGCGTCTCGCCGCTGTCCAGGTCGAACAGCAGGTACTTGGCGCGACGGCGCAGGGCCTCCACCCGGCGACCCGACAGGCGGGCACCCAGGTCGGGCGGCAGGGGAAAGCGCAGGTCCGGCCGGTTCACGGCCACATGGGTCAGGCGCCGCCCTGTCAGGCGACGGTCCAGCCCGCGACGAACGGTCTCTACTTCTGGAAGCTCCGGCATGCGCCGCACCATAGCGTGTGCCAGGCGGCTCCGCTATGGTGCGGCGCATGGTCGAGACACGAAATCAGAATGAACCCCCGACGGCGGAATCCATGGCCTCCTTCGGCTTCCGCGACGTGCCGGAGGCGGAGAAGGCGGCGATGGTGGGCGAGGTGTTTCACTCCGTCGCCCGGCGCTATGACCTGATGAACGACGTGCTGTCGTTCGGCGTGCACCGCCTCTGGAAGGACCGCGTCGGCACCGACCTGCGGCCCCGCGCCGGGGAATCCAGTCTGGACCTGGCGGGGGGGTACCGGTGATGTGGCGAAGCTGATCCACGAACGCACCCATGGCCAGGCGCATGTCACCCTGTGCGACATCAATCATTCCATGGTGCAGGTCGGGCGCGACCGCCTGCTGGACCAGGGCCTGTTCCGGGGCATCGACTGGACCGTGGGGGACGCGGAAACGCTGCCCTTCGCCGACGCCAGCTTCGACGCCGTCACCATTGCCTTCGGCATTCGCAACGTCACCCGCATCCCCAGGGCGCTTGCCGACATCCGGCGCGTGCTGCGGCCCGGCGGGCGGTTCTACTGCCTGGAATTCTCCACCGTGGGGAAGGGGTTGAAGCCCTTCTATGACGCCTGGTCGTTCCAGGCGATGCCACGCATCGGGCGGGTGATTGCCGACGATCCGGAGGCCTATCGCTACCTGGCGGAGAGCATTCGCAAGTTCCCGGCACCACAGGTCTTCGCCGACATGATCGCGGAGGCCGGCATGCGCCGCGTCGGCTTCGACGCGCTGACGGGTGGCATCGCGGCCATCCATCGTGGCTGGCGAATCTGACGCATGCTCCGGCGTCTGACCTATCTTGCGCGGCTGGTCCGCATTGCCCGAACCCTGCAGAAGCACGATGCCCTGTTCCCGCTGGAACGGCTGGATGCACCGCCCATGGTGCTGCGGCTGGCGCGGTTGTTCGCCGGTCGGTCGCGCCGCAATCGGGAGCGGCGACCGGGGGAACGGCTGGCGGCGGCGCTGGAAGACCTCGGGCCGTCGTTCATCAAGCTGGGGCAGGCGCTTTCGGTGCGTGCCGATCTGCTGGGCGAGGGCATTGCCGACGACCTGGGCCGCCTGCGTGACCGACTGCCCGAATTCGGTTTCGATGCCGCGCGGGAAACCATCGAAAGCCAGCTCGAACGGCCCCTGGCCGAACTCTACCTGGAATTCGACCGCAAGCCCGTTGCCGCGGCCTCGATCGCCCAGGTGCATTTCGCCACCATCGCCACGCCGGATGGCCCGGTACCCGTCGCGGTGAAGGTGCTGCGACCGGGTATCGAGGACCGGCTGCAGCGCGACATGGACCTGTTCTTCTGGCTGGCCCGGATCGCGGAGCGCGCCGACCCGAAGCTGCGGCGGCTGCGCCCGGTCGATATCGTCCGCACCCTGCAGCAATCCGTGGCGCTGGAGATGGACCTGCGGCTGGAGGCGGCCGCGGCGGACGAGATGGGGGAAGTGTTCCAGCAGGATCCCGATTTCCGCACCCCGGCCATCGACTGGGAACGCACGGCGGGCCGGGTGCTGACCATGGAACGGGTCACCTCCGTGCCGATCGGCGACAATGCGGCCATGGACGCCGCGGGCATCGACCGCCCGGCGCTGGCGGAGCGGGTGATCCGCATCTTCCTGCGCCAGAGCCTGGCCCACGGGTTCTTCCATGCCGACATGCACCAGGGAAACCTGTTCGTGGACCCGGATGGAACCGTGGTGGCGGTGGATTACGGCATCATGGGGCGGCTGGACCATCGGACCCGGCTGTTCATGGCGGAGATGCTGGGGGCCTTCATAGCCGGGGATTACCGCCGCGCGGCTGAGGTGCATATCGCGGCGGGCTACGTGCCGCCCGAAACCTCCGTCGACCTGTTCGCGCAGGCCTGCCGGTCCATCGGTGCGCCGATCCGCGGCAAGCCGGTCAGCGAGATATCCATCGGGCGGCTGATGGCGCAGTTGTTCCGCGTCACCGAGACCTTCGCCATGGAAACCCGCACCGAACTGCTGTTGCTCCAGAAGACCATGGTGACGGTGGAGGGCGTGTCGCGGGGCATCGATCCGGACATCAATTTCTGGAGTGCCAGTCAGCCGGTGATCGAGACCTGGGCACGCGACAACCTGGGGCCGGAAGCCAGGATCGCGGGCATCATCACCGACACGATGGATATCGTCGAGAAGGTGCCGCGCCTGCTGGAAAAGGCCGACCGGGCCTTCGACCGGCTGGAGAAGATCGAGGGCGAAGCGGTGGAGAAGGCCGTTTCAGGCAACGGCAGCCGGGCCGTTCTGGCGGGCATCTTCGGCGTCCTGGTCGGGCTGGTCATTGCCGTCGTGGCCACGGGTTTCATGGATTGAGGGCATCGCGCCGCGCCCGCAGCGCCGGTTGCAGCAGGCCGAGAATGACGACCCCCGCCACGACATAGGCCACGCAGCCCGAGGCAATCGCCGTGAAGCCGACCCCCGCATCCAGCAGCAGCCCGAAGAAAGCGGGCGATGCGGCGGTGGCCATCACCATGGTCGCCTGGATCAGGCTGCGGATCGCCCCCAGGTGGCCGGTACCATGCATCTCCGCGAAGACGGCCCCCATCAGGGTGGACCCAGCGCCCGCCGTGGTGCCGACCAGGATCATGTAGGCCAGTGCGCCCAGCACGTGATCCGTGACGATCAGGCTCGCCGCAGCCAGCCCCAGGGCCGGCAGGTACCAGGGCAGCAGCCGGATGCCGCCCACCCGGTCGACCAGGTTGCCGGTGACCAGGCTGGACGCGGCCTGCGCGACGGCAAAGCCGACGAAGCAGCTTGCCAGCCATTCCAGGCTCCAGCCCTTCACCTCGGCCAGGTGTACCTGGTGAAAGAACAGGCCGGTGGAAATGAACGCCGGGGCCATCATGGCGAAGACCAGCGGGTAGAAGACGGGTTCCCGCACCACCTCCGACAGGGTGCGGGAGCGGCCCGGACCCTGGCCGTTCACCAGCGCCTCGGCCAGCCCGGCCTTGCGGGCGCTTTCCCGTTCCGCGTGGCCGCGCAACAGCCACAGCATCAGCGGCGCAATGCCGACCAGCAGGATGATGCCGAACCCGCCCCATGCCCAGCGCCAGCCGACGAGGCCGAGCAGCAGCACCGCCAGGGGCGGGAAGATCGCCTCTCCCAGGGGGTGGCCCAGCGCGGCAAGGCTGATGGCCTTGCCCCGGCTGCGGTCGAAGTAACGGGCCATGGCGATGATCGACACATGGCTCATCAACCCCTGGCCGGTCAGGCGCAACATGAAGAAGGCGAGACCCAGGAAGACGGCGGACGGGATGAAGGCCGTCACCAGGCAGGCGGCGGCCAGCCCGCCCGATACCATCAGCGTGTAGCGGGTCAGGTCGACATCGTCGATCTTGCGGCCCAGCCAGATCAGGGTCAGCCCGGCACAGAGCGTGCCCAGCGAATAGAGCGTGCCGAACTCCCCGTGGCTCAACCCGAACTCTGTACGCCACGCGCCACCGAACAGGGCGATGAAGAACGTCTGGCCAAAACTGGACAGGAACGCCGCCGTCAGCCCGAACGACAGGAAGCGCCGGTTCGCGGCGATGAAGGTGAGATAGGAATTCAAGAAGATGCGGTCTCTGGTCGAAGCTGCAGCACGTGCAACGGAATATCCGAAAAAGACCTAGCGGTCGAAATATTCCGGTCGGCCCGCGCCCCAGTGGTCACCCCACATCTGCTGTCCGCCGTCGATGGTCAGGGTTTCGCCGGTGATGAACTTGCCCGTGGCGCCACCCAGGTAGACCGCCGCTTCCGCCACGTCGAACATGTCGCCGACCCGGCGCATGGGGTTGGAGGAATAGAAGCTTTCGCGGCCCTCGTCGGTGTAGTTCTCGAAGCCGCTGCTGGCGACCGTGCCGACCCCCAGGCAATTGACCCGGATGTGCAGCGGTGCCCATTCGACGGCGACCGATTTCGACAGGGTGATGACGCCGGATCGCGCGGCGGCGGTATGCGCCATCTGCGGGATGCCGCGGCTGACGCTGGCGGTGATGTTGACGATGCTGCCCGGCGTTCCGGTTTCCTTCCAGCGTTTCGCCGCGGCCTGCATCATGTACCAGGTGCCGTTCAGGTTGGTGTCGATCACGGCCTGCCAGCCCTTGACCGAGAAATCGATGGCATCCTGGGCGAACTGGCCGCCGGCATTGTTGATCTGCAGGTCCAGCCCGCCGAAGCGGTCGAACACCGCGCCGATCATCTGGTCAACGGCGTCCGCATCGCGAATGGTCAGGGCGGCGGTTTCCACCTGTCGGCCCAGGCCGGTGATCAACTCTGCCGTGCGATCCAGCTTCTCCTGCTTCCGACCGCAAAGGTACAGGTTGGCACCCAGCCGGGCGAAGACCACCGCCATCGCCTTGCCGAAACCACTGCCCGCGCCGGAAATCAGGACCGTGCGCCCGTCGAACAGGCCGTCACGGAAAGCGAGCGGTGTCTCGATCAATTCCTGTTCGGTGAAACCGAACTTGCTGTCGTGTGCCATACCAACCTCCCCAGGTTCTCACGTGTTTCATGACCCGCCGCACGGTGGTTCCGGTCAGAGTTCCCTTGCGTCGAGGATACTGCCGGTGACCAGCCCGTCCCAGTTGCGGATCGGGGGGCGGCAGTGTTCGGTCATCGCGGCGCGGATCGCATCATCGACCAGCCCGAGCGTGTCGAGCACCGACCAGAGTGCCGCCGCAGAAGCCCGCGATGCGCCGTCTTCAACCTTCAGCGCCAGGCCCAGCTTCTGTTCCGGCAGATAGGCGACATAGACGCCCTCGGCACCGGTCTTCGACAGGATTCGTCCGTCGGACGCGCGGATCAGGTCCGTATCGACCCGCTCCGTCCCGCCGATCATCTCCGGGTGGGCATGCATCGCGTGGCGCAGGCTCGCGCAGGCGTCGGCCCTGACCGCCCCGAGGCGATCCGTGGCACCTTCGGCAAGCCGGGCAGCGGCCGTCGCGACGGCGT
>CAJYBQ010000097.1 GCA_913064755.1 uncultured Alphaproteobacteria bacterium | reverse complement strand
CCTCGCAACGTCTGGTCACTCATTGCCGGCGGACAGGGTATGCCCAGCCCCGGCGGGCGTGCCGGCGCCGCCTAGGCCGACCTGATCTGGGGCGAAACCTCGCCCCCGAACCTGGATGAAGCCCGCCGCTTCGCCGAAGCGATCCGCAAGGAACATCCCGACCAGATGCTCGCCTATAACTGTTCGCCCTCGTTCAACTGGGCCAAGCACATGGACCGGTCGGACATGGAGCGCTTCCAGCGCGAAATCGGCGCGATGGGCTACAAGTACCAGTTCATTACCCTGGCCGGCTTCCACAGCCTGAACTACGCCACATTCTCGCTGGCGAAGTCCTACCGCGAGCGCGGCATGGCGGCATCTTCGGAACTGCAGCAGGCCGAGTTCGCGGCCGAGGCGGAAGGCTATTCCGCAACCCGCCACCAGCGCGAGGTCGGCACCGGATACTTCGACGCCGTGTCCACCGCCGTCACCGGCGGCCAGTCATCGACCACCGCCATGGCGGGTTCGACGGAAACCGCCCAGTTCCACTAGAGAGACAGTCCGTCCACTCGGCCGTCCGCCACTTCCGCCGGGCGACCATTCTTTATATGATCTTGGCGCCTCCCACCCGGGACCTAGGCGACTCGCCCTGGCGCATTATCGTCCATCACGACGCCGTTGTGCACGTGCGGCAACGCCCGAAGCGCCATCGGCTGAGTTACCGGGTTTTCACACTTGCGCTGGATATCGACCGGCTCGACCAGATCGACCGGTCACTGCGCCTGTTCGGCAATGAACGGGGCGTGCTGCTGTCGCTGCGTGCATCCGATCACGGTCCCCGGGATTCGAGCATCGGCCTGCGGCCCTGGGTGGAGGAATTGCTGCAGGGGATCGGCCAGGCGGCACCGGCACAGATCGAGATGCTGACCTATCCGCGCCTGTTCGGGCACGTGTTCAATCCGCTGACCGTCTATTTCTGCCGCGATGCGGACCGGGTGCTGCGCGCGATCGTCTACGAGGTGCACAACACGTTCGGCGACCGTCACGCCTACGCCATCCCCGTCACCGGACAGGATGACAGCCTGGTCATGCAGCATGCCGAGAAGCGTTTCTTCGTCTCTCCCTTCATCGAGAACGAAGGCGATTACCGGTTTCGGGTGCGCCCGCCTGGTGAGGACGTGTCCGTTGTCATTCGCCATGCAACGTCGGAAGGCCCCTTGCTGGATGCCAGTTTCACCGGGACCCGACGCCCCCTGACGGATCGCCAGATCCTCGCCATGGTCTTGCGTCATCCGCTGATGACCCACAAGGTTACGTTGGGGATTCACTGGGAGGCAGCGCGTCTGTGGCTGAAGGGAATACCGTTCCTCGGTCGTCCGGCAAGTTCCTGGCGCGCCTGAACCCGTGTTTTTCCGCTGGATGTTCTGGGAGTATCCATGACCTCGATTGACCCTGTTGCGGGCCATCGCGATCCGACGCACGCCAATGCGGCCGAGGCCGTATCGATGCGCAATGCACCGTCCGTCCGACCTGGCGGGGCCGTGGCCCGACAGGCAGGTGCCGTGGTCTGGGCACCGCTGCTCAACCGCCTTCGGGACGCGGTCAGACTTGGGCAGATCAGCTTTCACCGTCCCGATGGTGTGACCATGGTTGCGGGCATGAACACCGCCGACGCCAGGGCGCAGGGCGCGCCGGTGGCGGAGGTCCGGTTGCACCGCTGGCGCGCATTGCGCCGGCTCTTCACCGGCGGTGAACTGGGTTTCGCCGAGGCTTACCTGGACGGCGACTGGTCCACGCCCGACCTGGCCGCTTTCTTCCGCCTGGTCCAGACCAACCGGTCACGATTGTCGGACATGGCCCAGGGGTTTGCCGTGCGCCGGGCGCTGGCGTTCCTGTTTCATCGCAGGCACGCCAATACACGCCGGGGCAGCCGACGCAACATCGCCCATCACTACGACCTGGGGAACGGGTTCTACCAACGCTGGCTGGACCCGAGCATGACCTATTCATCGGCACTCTTCGCCGATGACACCTATGCGGAGACCCTGCAGGCGGCCCAGGCGCGAAAGTACCGGACGATCATGGACATGGCCGGTATCGGACAGGGCGACCGGGTGCTGGAGGTCGGTTGCGGCTGGGGTGGTTTTGCCGAACTCGCCGCGGCGGAGCGGGGTGCCGATGTCTCCGGCATCACCCTGTCGACGGAACAGCTCGCCTTCGCGAGGGAGCGCCTGGCGAACGCGGGCCTGGCCGACAGGGCCCGGTTCTCGCTGACCGATTATCGCGACACCACGGGCAGCTATGACCGCATTGTCTCCATCGAGATGTTCGAGGCGGTGGGGGAGGAAAACTGGCCCGAGTATTTCAGGACCATCCATGACCGGCTGCGCCCGGGCGGCGAGGCGGTCATCCAGGTCATCACGATCGACGATGCCGCGTTTCCGCGTTACCGGCGCCGGGCGGATTTCATCCAGCGCTATATCTTTCCCGGCGGCATGCTGCCGTCCGCCACCGCCTTTCGCGATGCGGCCCGGACGGCGGGTCTGACCCTGAAGGGGGAGCGGTTCTTTGGCCGCAGCTACGAGTGCACCCTGCGGCTCTGGCAGGATGCCTTCGAGGCGGCCTGGCCGGAGATCAGCCAGATGTCCGGCTTTGACGACAGGTTCCGGCGGATGTGGCGCTACTACCTGCTGTTCTGCGCCGAGGGATTCCGTGACGGCCTGATCGACGTCGGCCTGTTCCACCTGAAGCGCGCCTAGTCCGGGCCGCTTCCCCCGGGGCCGCCGCTGCGCGCGACAGCCGCATTCTGTCCTGAACGAAAAAACCGGCCGCCCGGTACGAAGCCGGACGGCCGGTTGTCGTTTCATCGCATGGATCGGGGACGCACGAAGACGTCCCCGCCCCGGATCACTCCTTGGGGGCCGCCGGGGCTGCCGGGTCCACCAGCGGTGAGCCGTCGATGTTCAGTTCCTCGATCTTCGCGCCATCACGCAGGCCGGTGATCATGGTTCCGATGATCTCGCCGGTCATTTCCTGTTCCAGTTCCTGGCGCTTTTCCTCGAATGTCGGACGCGGCTGGTCGCGGCGTTCCTCCACCTTGATGACGTGCCAGCCGAAACGGGTCTGGACCGGGTCGGCGCTGATCTCCTGCTCGGCCATCTTGAACGCGGCATCGGAGAACGGCTTCACCATCTTGTCTGCGGTGAAGAACCCCAGATCGCCGCCGGTCGGTGCGGACGGTCCCTGTGACTTGGCCTTTGCGACCTCGGCGAAGTCGGCGCCGCCCTGCAGTTCGGCAATGACCTCGCGGGCCTCGGCCTCGGTCTTCAGCAGGATGTGGCGGGCGCGAAGTTCCTGGTTCGCGGGATTGTCGACCAGGAAACGGGCGTAGCTGCTCCGCAGGGCCTCGTCGGTGATTTCCTGCTCCAGGCGGCCGAGCAGCAGGTATTCGCGCATCTTGTTCTCGCGGAACTCCTCCACCTCTGCCTTCAGATCATCGTCATCTCCCATGCCGGCAGCCTTCGCGGCATCCAGCAGGAGGACATGGTTGACCGCGCGCTTGACCAGCATCGGGTACAGCGCCGAGATCGGCACCTGCTGATACTGCTGCGGCAGGTCCTGGATCATGGACATCACGGCTTCGAGCCGGATTTCCCTGCCGTCGACCCGTGCGACGACGGGGTTCTGGTCGGCAATCTCCTGCGCCGTCGGTTCCGCCGTCGCGGCAGGGGCCGGCGTGGCGGACTTGTCCGTGGTGGTCTGGGCAAGGGCGGCCGGGGCGACAAGCGCCAGGCCGAGCACCATGGCAAGGCCGTGGCGATAGGGTTTCAGCATGAATGCGTTCCTTTCGGATGGGTGTGCAAGGCCGCGAGGTCTGACCTTCGCGCCCGTCATAATTCGTGTCTCTGACATAAAGCGGCAGGCCGTTCGCCACAAGCTGCATGGATCACGTTACGCCGCACAAGGTCGTGCGCAAGGGCGCGCAAGCAGGCCAATGCACGGTGGGTGGACCGCCGCCATCCGGGCGCCGCAAGGGCATGGCAAAGGCCCGGTCAGCCCCACTGACCCTGCGCCGCGTTGACAGTGCCTTGCGCCCCGCCTATGTCAGCCGGGTAATTCCCTGTCTGCTGCCCGCGCTGTCGCCATGCATGCGCCGGGCGCGTGGACGCTCTCTCGCATGAGGAACCAGCGCATGATTGGCGCCCTGGCCCGAAAGATATTCGGCACCCCGAACGACCGTCTGGTGAAGACCTATCTGAAACGTGTTGAGCCGATCAACGCGCTGGAGCCGGAAGTGAGCGCGAAGAGCGACGACGAGTTGCGCGCGCGCATCAAGGAACTGAAGGCCGAAGTGGCAGGCGGCAAGTCGCTGAACGACGTGCTGGACGAAACCTTCGCCATCGTGCGGGAGGCGGCGAAGCGGACCCTGGGACAGCGGCACTACGACGTGCAGATGGTTGGCGGCATGGTGCTGCACGAAGGCAATATCGCCGAGATGAAGACCGGTGAAGGCAAGACCATGGTCGCGACCCTGCCGGTGGTGCTGAATGCGCTCTCGGGCAAGGGCGTCCACGTCGTCACGGTGAATGACTACCTGGCCCAGCGCGACAGTGCCTGGATGGGGGAGATCTACAACTTCCTCGGCCTCACGGTCGGCTGCATCGTGCATGGCATGTCGGACCTGGAACGTCGCGCCGCCTACATGGCCGACGTCACCTATGCCACCAACAACGAACTCGGTTTCGACTACCTGCGCGACAACATGAAGTTCACGCGTGGCGAGATGGTGCACCGTCCGTTCAATTTCGCCATCGTCGACGAAGTCGACTCCATCCTGGTGGACGAGGCGCGGACGCCGCTGATCATCTCCGGTCCCGCCGAAGGCTCGTCGGACCTCTATATCTCGATCAATCCGCTGATCGCCGAACTGCAGGACGAGCATGTGGAGGTCGACGAGAAGACCCGCAGCGCGTCCCTGACTGACGAAGGTCAGGAATACATGGAACAGCGGCTGACCGAACTGGAAATGCTGCACGCCCCCAGCCTGTACGACATGGAGAACGTGACCATCGTTCACCACATCAACCAGGCCGTGCGCGCGCACAAGGTCTTCCAGCGCGACACCGACTACATCGTCCGCAACGACAAGGTCGTGATCATCGACGAGTTCACGGGCCGCATGATGGAAGGCCGCCGTTATTCGGAAGGCCTGCACCAGGCGCTGGAAGCCAAGGAAGGCGTGACGATCCAGCCGGAGAACCAGACCCTGGCCTCCATCACCTTCCAGAATTACTTCCGCATGTATCCGACGCTTTCCGGCATGACCGGTACGGCATCGACGGAAGCGGAGGAATTCCACCAGATCTACAGTCTGAACGTCGTCGAGATTCCGACGAATGTCATGGTGCAGCGCATCGACCATGACGACGAGGTCTATCGCACCGGTACCGAGAAGGTGGCGGCGATCGTCGAAACGCTGGCCGACTGCCAGGAACGTGGTCAGCCCGTGCTGGTCGGCACCGTGTCCATCGACAAGTCGGAACTGCTGTCGGAAGAGCTGAAGAAGCGCCACATCAAGCACAGCGTTCTGAACGCGCGCTATCACGAACAGGAAGCGCAGATCATCTCCCAGGCCGGGCGCCTGGGGGCGGTGACCATCGCCACCAACATGGCCGGTCGCGGCACCGACATTCAGCTCGGCGGCAATCTGGACATGCGCCTGGAACAGGAATTGTCCGATCTGCGCGATGAATCCAAGCGCGAGGAACTGGCGGAACGCATCCGCAAGGAAGTGGCCGAGGAACGCGCCAAGGTGAAGGCAGCGGGCGGCCTGTTCGTGCTGGGCACCGAACGTCACGAAAGCCGGCGTATCGACAACCAGTTGCGGGGCCGTTCCGGTCGACAGGGTGATCCGGGCACGTCGCGGTTCTACCTGAGCCTGGAAGACGACCTGATGCGCATCTTCGGGTCGGAGCGGATGGACAGCATGCTGCGCCGGCTCGGCCTGAAGGAAGGGGAAGCCATCGTGCATCCCTGGATCAACAAGGCGCTGGAGAAGGCCCAGCAGAAGGTCGAGGCACGGAACTACGACATCCGCAAGAACCTGCTGAAGTTCGACGACGTGATGAACGACCAGCGCAAGGTCATCTACGAACAGCGTATCGAACTGATGGAAACCGACGATGTGTCGGACACCGTCGTCGACATGCGCCGGGAGACGGTGGACGTCATCGTCGGACGCCACATCCCTGCAAATGCCTACCCCGAGCAATGGGATTCGGAGGGCCTGAAGGCGGAGGTCGAACGCGTGCTGGCGCTGGACCTGCCGATCGTCGAATGGGCCGCCGAGGAAGGCATCGCCGACGAGGAGATACGCGACCGCCTGAACAACGCGCTGGACCGCCACATGGCGGAAAAGGCTGCGCGCTACACGCCCGATGTCATGCGGATGGTGGAAAAGAGCCTGGTGCTGCAGATCCTGGACCAGACCTGGAAGGAACACCTGCAGCAGCTGGATTTCCTGCGCCAGGGTATCGGCCTGCGTGCCTATGCGCAGCGTGACCCGCTGAACGAGTACAAGTCCGAGGCGTTCGAGATGTTCGAGGCGATGCTGAACCGGATGCGGGAAACCGTGACCGGCGCACTGGCCAACCTGGAACTGCGCATGCAGGATCCGGAAGCGGAGATCGGCACGCCCACCAGCCCGTCTGCCGACGAGATGCTGGAAGTGCATGAAGATGCCTCCGCGCTCGGCAGCAGCCCGGCGGAACCGACCGCCCAGCCCGTCAGCAACCGCCGCGCCAACGGCCTCGACAAGGACGACCCTTCGACCTGGGGTCGCGTGGGCCGCAACTCGCCCTGTCCCTGTGGTTCCGGCAAGAAATACAAGCATTGCCACGGTGTCGTGAGCTAGGGCACGCGACCGACCGGTGTCTGCTTCCACGTCTCAACCATTGCCGGTCTGTCTTTCCGCAAGCCGGGCGAAGATGCATGATACCTGTCACGATGCGCGTGGCGGGACGCGGTTCTGCAGGTTTCATGATGCGATCTTTCCGACCGCAATCGGTCCGTGAATGAAATCGCTGCGGGTTAGCCACACGTCCAACGCGGGGAGAGCAGAAGCATGGCCGGACCACTGAGCGGATTTCGCATTCTCGACCTGAGTGCCGTCATTTCCGGCCCCTTCGGGACCATGATCCTGGCCGACCAGGGCGCGGACGTGATCAAGGTGGAGCCGGTGAACGGGGACTTCACCCGTGCGGCGGGCAACCAGATGAACGGCATGTCCGCCAGTTTCCTGAACAACAACCGCAACAAGCGCTCCATTGCAGTCGATCTGAAGGCACCGGGTGGTGTCGACCTGGTCAAGCGCCTGGCGAAGGACTGTGACGTCTTCGTGCAGAATTTCCGCCCGGGCGTGATGGAACGGCTGGGCCTGGGGGAGGATGACATCCGTGCCGTCTGCCCGGACATCATCTATGTTTCGCTGAGCGGTTTCGGGGAAAAGGGGCCGTTCGCGGGCAAACCGGTCTATGACCCGATCATCCAGGCGCTGTCGGGCCTTGCGTCCGTGCAGGGCGGTTCCGACCAGGAACGTCCGCGCCTGCTGCGCACCATACTGCCCGACAAGCTGACCGCCATCACCGCGTCCCAGGCGATCACGGCGGCGCTGCTGGCGCGGACCCGAACGGGGCAGGGTCAGCATGTGCGCCTGTCGATGCTGGACGCGGTCGTGGCGTTTCTCTGGTCGTCGGACATGGGGGGGCAGACCTACGTCGGCCATGACGTCAGCCAGCAACGCGCCGCCAGCTTCATCGACCTGATCTACGAGACCAGGGACGGGTTCATGAGCGTGGCCGTCATGACCAACCCGCAGTGGAAGGCGCTGGCCGAGGCCACGGGCCACCCGGAATGGATCGACGACCCGCGCTTCGCCACCACCGCGCTGCGCGACCTGAACATCAATGAACGGCTGGCCCTGATCCAGTCGGTGCTGCTGGACAGGACGACCGATGAATGGATGGCGGTGCTGGAGCCTGCCGGCGTCCCCTGTGCCCCTGTCCTGCACCGCAAGGACATGATCCATCACCCGCAGGTACTGGCCAGCGGCATCGTGACCGAGAACCATCACCCGGTGGCCGGACCATTGCGCCAGGCCCGCAACGCCGCCCGGTTCAGCGAGACAGTTCCGGAACATCGCCATGGTGCCCCGTTGCTTGGCGAGCACACGGACGAGATCCTGCGCGAAGCCGGTTTGAGCGATGCCGAGATTGCCGACCTCAGGCAGCAGGGCGCGGTTTCCGGACCCGCGGACTGAACAGGCGCAGCCTGGACAGCCAGGGGAGCTTGGGCAACTTGCGCTGCAACGCGCCTGTGTTTCCGGGGTGCCGCCGCATGCGACCGACCTGCCGACCTTCGGCCTGTTGCCATGGCCCCAGTTTCAGGGTCATCAGGGTCGCGTTGTCGTAGTAGCTCATCGGGCTGTCCTCCGCTCTGGAGGGGGCAGGCTAGTGATGGCTGCTGACAGACCCTTGTCAGCATGGTGCGCTAGTGTGTCAGCAGTGCCGTGCAGGAGGATGCGATGCGCCGATCAAACCGGATGTTCGAACTGATCCAGATGCTGCGGGCTGCGGCGCGACCGATGACGGCCGCGGACTTGGCGGAAAGGCTGGAAGTATCGGTGCGCACCATCTACCGCGACATCGCCGCCCTGCAGGCCATGCAGACCCCGATCGAAGGGGAGCCGGGCATCGGCTACCTGATGCGCCGGGGCTACGACCTGCCACCCCTGAACTTCGACGAGGAAGAGGTGGAGGCCCTGCGGGTCGGGCTGGCCATGCTGTCGCGCACCGGCGACCGCGCCCTGCAACGCGCCGCCGACCGTATCTGCGCCAAGGTCGATGCCCTGA
>CAJYBQ010000096.1 GCA_913064755.1 uncultured Alphaproteobacteria bacterium | reverse complement strand
TTTGGGGGGGCCGTGGCTTGGATGCTCGGGCAGGCTGTGGCGGCGTGCTTCGACCTGACGCGCTAGTCTGGGGTGCCGGCAATCTGGGCGGTGCTGGCGGCGTGCCCCCCTGACAAGGACCGGCGCCTGGTGCTTTCGGGCGCGCTCTGGTGCGGGATATCGACCCAGGGCAGCGGTGGCATGGGCAAGCCGGGGGCCTGGCGAAAGGTGGAGCCGTCGGCGGTGGTCGATCGCTGGAGCATCGGCCTCGACGACGGCATGAAGGCCGCGATCTCGACGCCTGCCGCGATGCGGGCCTGGGCGGAGGCCGCCATCGCCACGGATCCGGAAACGGGATCAGGCCCGGCGCCGTACCTGCGCGCGCCTGCGGGGGTGGTGCAGGATGTCCAGCAGAACTGGCTGAAGAACAACCCCACGTGGGACCCGTCCCGTGTCACCTGCCCGACCCAGATCGTGGTGGGCGAGTGGGATCGTGAAACAACGCCCGAACAGGGCCGCGACGTCTTCGAGCGGCTGAGTTCCGCGCCGGAGAAACGCTACACGCTGATCGGGGCGGCGACCCATTCCATGCTGCTGGAGAACCGCCGCCATGCGCTCTACGACGTGGTGAACGACTTCCTGAAGGCCGATATCTGAGGCTGCGACAACGGCATCGCGTCCTGTCAGCCTTCGCTCTGCCCCACCGGTCGCGACAGCAGATCGCTGATCGCCTGTTGCAGCGGCACGCCCAGGTGCAGCACCTCGTGCACCGCCGAGGCAATGGGCAGTTCGATGCCCAGGACGGCGGCACGCTGCAGCAGCGGGGAGACGGTGTGCACGCCCTCGACCAGCACGTCCGGCAGATCGGCGTCACGTCCCAGCGCCGCACCGAAGGCGAAGTTGCGCGATGTCTCGTCGGTGCAGGTCAGTACCAGGTCACCCAGCCCGGAAAGCCCTGAAAGGGTCTCGTCGCGGGCACCCAGCGCCCGGCCCAGCCGTCGCAGTTCGGCCAGCCCGCGTGAGATCACGGCGGCACGGGCATTCAACCCCAGCCCGGCACCGGTCACGGCACCCGCCGCGATGGCCAGCACGTTCTTCATCGCCCCGCCCAGCGCCACGCCGGTCACGTCATCGCTGGCGTAGAGCCGGAACGCGGCATGGCCGAGGCGGGCCGACCATTGCTCTGCCATCGCCGCCTCCGGCAGGGCGAGCACGGCCGCGGCGGGCAATCCACGCGCGACCTCGCCTGCGAAATTCGGCCCCGACAGCATGCCGACCGGGTTCCGGGGCAGCACTTCCGCCACCACGTCCGGCAACAGGGAGCCGGTTTCGCGTTCCAGCCCCTTGGCACAGATGATGACGGGCAGGGTCTCGGCGATATCGTCGGCCACCCGTTCCAGGACCTGCCGCACGGTCTGTGTCGGCACGGCCAGCAGGAGAATATCCGCACCGGTCACGGCCGCGCGCTGACGATCCAGCGAACGGTCCGCCATGCGGGTGTCATGTCCGGCGCGCTGCATCGCGGCTTGCAGGGCATGACCCCACGCACCGGCACCAATGATGGCTATCTGGGCTGTTTCTGATGTCATGCCGCACAGGTTGGGCTGTTCGGCGCACAAGCGGATGCGTCATAGAGACGCGAATGCCGATCTGTCGGGGCCACCATTGGGCTTTGACCGGCATTCGCATTAGGTTTCCGATGCAGTATAACCGGCGTCCGGGCTCAACGGCCCGTCGCACGAACTCCAAGCAGGAAGGTGAGCCGATGAAAATCACCGGAACCTATGATCTCGAAGCCGACCGCCAGACGGTCTGGGAAGCCCTGAACGACCCCGAGGTGCTGAAGGCCTGCATCCCCGGGTGCGAGTCGCTGGACAAGACCGGCGACAATGAACTGACCGCCACCGTGACCGCGAAGGTCGGGCCGGTGAAGGCCAGGTTCAACGGCTCCGTCGAGTTGAAGGACCTCAATCCACCGGCGTCCTACCGGATCGAGGGATCGGGCAAGGGCGGTGCCGCGGGCTTCGCCAAGGGCGGCGCGGACGTGCGGCTGGAAGAACGCGATGGCGGTGGCACGGTGCTGTCCTACGACGTGGACGCCCAGGTCGGCGGCAAGCTGGCCCAGATCGGGTCCCGCCTGATCGACGGCACGGCGAAGAAGCTGGCGGACCAGTTCTTCGACAATTTCCGCGCCCACGTGGAAAAGCCGGCAGATGGGGCAGCCGCGGATGCGGCTCCGGCCGCTGACGAGGCAGCGGACGCGGCAACGGCAACGGAAGAGGTACCGGCCCAGCCGGTTGCCGCGACCGATCCCGCCGATGCCGACACGCCCGCGCCCGAACTGTCGGTCAGTGACGTGCCTCAGCCGGAATCGGAGATGCGACCGACGCCGCAGGCAGAACCTTCGCCTTCGGCCAGGCCGACAGCCACGCCGGAGAAGGCTTCTGGCCTGCCCGCATGGGTCTGGTTCCTGGGCGCGGCGGGATTGATTCTGGTTTTGGTCGCTCTCGTCTCTTGAGACTGAGGCCAAGCCGATACAGGATGTATTCAGGGAAACGACGATCAAGGGAGAATGGGGTCACATGGCAAACGTCTCGATGACGATCAATGGCAAGCAGGTCAGCGGCGAAGTTGAATCGCGCACACTGCTTGTGGACTTTCTGCGTGAGCAGCGGCGGCTGACCGGCACGCATGTCGGTTGCGACACCAGCCAGTGCGGGGCCTGCGTGGTTCACGTGAACGGCGATTCCGCCAAGAGCTGCACGATGCTGGCGGTCCAGGCCGACGGCGCGGACGTCACGACCGTCGAAGGTCTGGCGAACGGCGAGGACCTGCACCCGATGCAGGCGGCATTCCGTGAGAACCATGGTCTGCAGTGCGGTTTCTGCACACCGGGCATGATCATGAGCGCGATCGACCTGGTGAAGCACAATGCCGACCCGTCGGAGACCGAGATCCGGGAGTGGCTGGAAGGCAACATCTGCCGCTGCACCGGCTATCACAACATCGTCAAGAGCATCAAGGCAGGTGCGGAGGCGATGCGCGGCTGAGAACCCCCGCGACCCGACTGCACGAACGGATGACGGCGACGCAAGATCGCCGCATCCGTGATCCCAGGAGCAGCCCCCATGGCAAGACGACGGACCCGGGGCTCGAGGAGGAGGCAACATGACTGAACAGGGAATTGGCGCCAGCGTTCTGCGCAAGGAAGACTTTCGTTTCATCCGCGGTCGCGGCAAGTACACCGACGACATCAACCTGATGAACCAGGCCCACGCCATCATCGTGCGGTCTCCCCACGCCCATGCCACGATCAACGGCATCGACAAGTCGGCGGCACTCGCCGCGCCGGGTGTTGTCGCGGTTCTGACGTCCGAGGATTTCGCGGCCTTCGGTGGCCTGCCCTGTGGCTGGCAGGTGATCGGCAAGGGCGAAGAGCCGATGATCGAGCCGAAGCATCCGATCCTGGCGGAAGGCAAGGTCCGCCACGTTGGCGACCCGGTCGCCGTGGTGATCGCGGAGACCAAGACCCAGGCACGCGACGCGGCGGAACTGGTGGATGTCGACTATACCGAACTGCCCGCCGTCATCGACATGCGCGAGGCCCTGAAGACACCGCCGGCAGCCGTGCATGACGAAGCGACCGACAACCAGTGCTTCGACTGGGAAATCGGTGATCGCGCCGTCGTGGATGCGGAATTCGAGAAGGCGCATCACGTCACCACGCTGGAACTGATCAACAACCGCCTGGTCCCGAACGCCATGGAGCCGCGCTGCGCCATCGGCGATTACGACAATTCGACGGGCGATCACACGCTCTACACCACCAGCCAGAACCCGCACGTGATCCGGCTGCTGATGGGGGCGTTCGTGCTGCAGATCCCCGAGCACCAGCTGCGCACCTATGCCCCGGACGTGGGCGGCGGTTTCGGCTCCAAGATCTACCACTACGCCGAAGAAGCCATCATGACCGTGGCCGCCAAGGTACTGGAACGCCCGGTGAAATGGACGTCCGACCGGACCGAGGCCTTCCTGTCCGATGCCCATGCCCGCGACCACGTGACGACCGTGGAACTGGCGCTGGATGCGGACGGCAAGTTCCTGGCGCTGCGCGAATTCACGCTGGCCAACATGGGCGCATACCTGTCCACCTTCGCCCCGTCGATCCCGACCTACCTGCATGCGACCCTGCTTGCCGGTCAGTACACGACCCCGGTGATCTACGCGGAGGTCAAGGCGGCCTTCACCAACACGGTGCCGGTTGATGCCTATCGCGGTGCCGGGCGACCGGAAGCCACCTACCTGCTGGAGCGGATCATCGACAAGGCCGCCAGCGAGATGGGGATCGACCGGATCGAACTGCGCCGGAAGAACTTCATCCAGCCGGACCAGTTCCCCTATGACACGCCCGTCGCCCTGACCTATGACACCGGTGACTTCGGCGCGGTGCTCGACGCCGGGCTGGCCGGCAGCAAGTGGGACAGCTTCGAGGAGCGGCGCAAGGAAGCCGCCAGCCGTGGCAAGCTGCGCGGTATCGGCATCAGCTGCTACATCGAAGCCTGCGGCCTGGCCCCGTCCAACGTGGCCGGCATGCTGGGGGCCCGCGCAGGCCTGTATGAAAGCGCCACGGTGCGGGTGATGCCGACAGGCTCCATCCAGGTGCTGACCGGCAGCCACAGCCACGGACAGGGGCACGAGACCAGTTTCGCCCAGATCGTGGCCGACAAACTGGGCATGGACATCGGCAATATCGAGATCGTCCATGGCGACACCGACAAGATCCCGTTCGGCATGGGTACCTACGGTTCCCGTTCGATGGCGGTCGGTGGCGTCGCGCTGGCCAGTGCGACCGACAAGATCATCAACAAGGCAACGAAGATCGCGGCGCATCTGATGGAAGCGTCGGCGGAGGACGTCGTCTTCGAGGATGGCATCTTCAAGGTTGCCGGAACCGACAAGGCGGTACCGTTCGGCGACGTGGCCCTGACGGCCTACGTCCCGCACAACTACCCGCTCGAGGAACTGGAGCCGGGGCTGGAGGAAACGTCGTTCTACGATCCGAAGAACTTCACCTTCCCGTCCGGCGCGCATGTCTGCGAGGTCGAGATCGATCCGACCACCGGAGAGGTCAAGATCGTTGCCATGCACGCCACCGACGATTTCGGCAATGTCATCAACCCGATGATCGTTGCCTGCCAGGTGCACGGCGGGCTGGTGCAGGGCATTGGCCAGGCATTGTTCGAGAACGCCGCCTATGATGACCACGGCCAGCTGCTCAGCGGGTCCTACATGGACTACTGCATGCCGCGCGCCGATGATGTGCCGACATTCACGGTGGATCACGAGGTCACGGCCTGCACCCACAATGCGCTGGGTGTGAAGGGCTGCGGTGAAGCGGGGGCCATCGGCTCGCCGCCGGCGGTCATCAACGCCATCGTCGACGCCCTGCGCGACTACGGCACCACACACATCGACATGCCGGCGACACCGGCAAAGATCTGGAACATCGTCAACCAGGGCACCGTCGCCCAGGCTGCCGAGTAAGGGGGACACACCATGTACGATTTCGAATATGTGAAACCGGGCAGCCTCGACGCCGCCAAATCCGCCATCGCCGGTGCCGAGGACGGCAAGCTGATGGCCGGTGGCATGACCTTGATCCCGACCCTGAAGCAGCGCCTGGCCAGCCCCAGCGACGTGGTTGACCTGAGCGGCATAAGTGACCTGGGCGGCATCCGCAAGGACGGCAACAGCATCGTCATCGGGGCCATGACCCGGCATGCCGATGTCGCGGCCTCCGCCGATGTCCGCGCCGCGATTCCGGCGCTGGCCGACCTGGCCGACGGTATCGGCGACCCGCAGGTCCGCAACCGCGGCACCCTGGGCGGATCCATCGCCAACAACGACCCGGCGGCGGATTATCCGGCAGCCCTGGTCGCGCTGGGTGCCACCGTGCGCACCTCGAAGCGTGAACTGGCGGCGGAGGATTTCTTCACCGGCATGTTCGAAACCGCGCTGGACGAGGACGAGATCGTCACCGAAGTGGTCTTCCCGACCGCGGAAAAGGCGGCCTATGCCAAGTTCCCGAACCCGGCGTCCCGCTACGCCATCGTCGGTGTCTTCGTTGCCAAGGGTGCCGACGGCGTCAAGGTCGCGGTGACGGGCGCAGGCCCGGCCGTTTTCCGCGTCGCGGCCATGGAAACCGCGCTGGCCGGCAACTTCTCCGCCGATGCGCTGAACGGTATTTCGGTGTCCGCCGATGACCTGAACAGCGACATTCACGCCGGTGCCGATTACCGCGCCCACCTGGTGGGTGTCATGGCGCAGCGTGCCGTCAAGGCAGCAGGCTGAACCGACACCGACACGAAAGTGCTTGGGGCTTGGTCCGAGATCGTTGTAATATTGGCACCAGTACAAGAACCAATAAGAACAAACCGGAGGAAAAAATCATGGCATGGTCCACACCGCGCATCGAAGAAGTCTGCATCGGCATGGAAATCAACGGGTATTTCCCCGCCGAATTCTGATCGCGCCCATCAGCGTTTGACGGATCGACCGATGGGGCAACCTGTCGGTCGTTTTCGTTTGGGGCCGTTGCCTTTCCGATCGGTTTCCTTTCGACCGTCCGCTGTCGGCCATTTCACCCTCAACCCGTTCGTTCGATGCCGTCAACGCCTGTGCAGCCCGCCCATCGGCTGAACGGCGGTGGATGCACGCCTGATCGCGGAACCGCGTGAGACCTCCCTGCCATGACCGACTTCGACCTGCCGACCTACGTGTCACCGGATGCCCCCCTGTCGCCCGACGGGCTGGAGGCCGCGTTGCGCGATATCGGCGCCCGCCGGTACCACAACCTGCACCCGTTCCACCGCATGCTGCACGACGGCGAACTGAACCGGGGACAGGTCCAGGCCTGGGCGCTGAACCGATACTGCTACCAGGCCCATATCCCCAGGAAGGACGCCGTCCTGATGGCGCGGCTGAACAGTGTCGAGCTGCGCCGGGAGTGGCGGCGGCGCATCGTCGATCATGATGGCGAGGATCCCGGTGAAGGCAGTCGCGGCGGCGATGACGGCGGTATCGAGCGCTGGTTGCGCCTGACCACCGGACTCGGGCTGGACCGGGACTACGTGCGCGACATGGTCGGCATCCTGCCGGCCACGAAGTTCGCGGTGGAGGCCTATGTCCACTTCGTGGCGGAGATGCCTCTGCTGGACGCCATTGCCTCCTCCCTCACCGAACTCTTCGCCCCGACGATCATCTCGGAACGGGTGTCGGGCATGCTGGCGAACTATGATTTCGTCGATGCCGAGGCCCTCGCCTATTTCAACAAGCGCCTGACGCAGGCACCGCGCGATTCCGGTTTCGCGCTGGACCACGTGCGCCGACACGCGCTGCGCCCCGACCAGCAGCAGGCCGTGCTGGATGCCCTGATCTTCAAGTGCAACGTGCTCTGGGCGCAGCTGGATGCATTGCACTTCGCCTATGTCGCCCCCGGAATCGTGCCGCCGGGAGCCTTTCGGCCATGATCGCCGACAGCACCATTCCCGCCCTGCCCCGTGGCATGCGCCTGCACGAGGACAAGGCGCGCGGCGGCTTCACCCTGATGGCCCCCGAACGGATCCTGAAACTCGACCCGGTCGCGCACGAGGTCCTGAAGCGTGTCGACGGTTCCACCACGGTCGCGGCAATCGTCGATGACCTGGCGCAGGCATTCACCGCCGACCGGGCGCAGATCGACGGCGACGTGAAGGGCATGTTGCAGGGCCTTGCGGACAAGCGGTTGCTGGATCTCGGCGATGGATGAAACGTCGGCACACCCCGCCACCGGCCCGGCCATCGATCCCCCGCTCGGCCTCCTCGCCGAACTGACGCATCGCTGTCCCCTGGCCTGCCCCTATTGCTCCAACCCGGCGAACCTGGATCGCCGGTCGGCGGAACTGGATACCGAGACCTGGAAAAGGGTGTTCGCGGAGGCTGCGGCGCTAGGCGTCATGCAGGTGCACCTGTCCGGCGGGGAGCCGACATCGCGTTCCGACATCGTGGAGATCACGGCGCATTGCCGGGATGTCGGCCTGTATACCAACCTGATCACTTCCGGCATCAATGTCGCCGGGGCGAAGATGAACGCGCTGGCCGATGCCGGGCTGGATCACGTGCAGATCTCGTTTCAGGGGGATGCCGCCGACAGGGCGGATCACGTGTCCGGAATGGCCGGCTCCCATGAACGGAAACTGGCCCTCGCCGCCCAGGTGACAGGTCTCGGCCTGCCGCTGACCGTCAATGCCGTGATCCACCGGGGCAATGCCGACCGGGTGGCGGAAATGGTGCAGTTCGCCATCGACCTCGGCGCGCGCCGGATCGAGATCGCGCATGTGCAGTATTACGGCTGGGCGCTGCGCAATCGCGACGCCCTGATGCCGACGGCGGAGCAGGTGCGCACCTCCACCGAGGCCGTGGAACGCGCCCGCGCCGACCATGCCGGGCAGATCGTCATCGACGCCGTAGTCCCCGACTATTACGCCCGCCGTCCCAAACCCTGCGTCGGCGGCTGGGGCAAGCGATCGCTGAACGTCACGCCGGCGGGCAAGGTCCTGCCCTGTCACGCGGCGGAAACCATTCCGCACCTGGCCTTTCCCAATGTCCGCGAAACCTCGCTGCATGACATCTGGCACCACAGCGCCGCTTTCAATGCCTATCGCGGCACCGACTGGATGGCGGAACCGTGCCGCAGCTGTGACCGCCGCGACATTGATTTCGGCGGTTGCCGCTGTCAGGCACTGGCCATGACAGGTAACGCCGCCGCGACCGATCCGGCCTGCGCCCTGTCGCCGTTCCACGAACAGATGGTCCGCATGGCCGAAACCGCCGTGGCCGAGGTCGAGGCATCGCCACTGGACACCGAATACGATTACCGC
>CAJYBQ010000095.1 GCA_913064755.1 uncultured Alphaproteobacteria bacterium | reverse complement strand
ATGACAACGGCCAACAACAATACAAGAAGTATCCGGAGAGCGATCAAAAAGCGTTTGATCGCAACCCTATAATTACATTTTGTGACACGTACCGGCTGACAATACGTACAAACCCAGCCGCTGAAGGGCTTCTCACACGACTTGCACCGAACATCAGTCACGAAATGACCTGTTGACGCGAATTATAGCAGGTTGTGTGCCACCGATACGTTTCACCACTCACCGGTGGCGTGATGTCGGAAATGCATGGGTGCAGGCCACCTGCCCAACAGCCCTTCCGGTCCGCGCGTCCCTGCCCTAATGTCAGGCATCGCCGCGACAACCCTGGGGAGGATGCAGATGTCCAATGGCAACGTGCTGGCAGGTGCTGCCGATCTGAACGGGAAATACGCCGACGTGGTCCCCCGCGCCGCCAGCAGCATCCTGCTGGTCCGCGACGGGGACGACGGGCTGGAAGTCTTCATGGTGAAACGCCATCACAAGATCGACTTCGCTTCCGGGGCGATGGTGTTCCCGGGCGGCAAGGTCGATCCGGAAGACAGCGACGCCGCCGCGCGTGCCGCCACGATCGGTGCCGAGGGCCTGAATGACATCCAGCTCGGGTTCCAGGTCTCCGCGATCCGGGAGGCGTTCGAGGAAACCGGCGTCCTGATCGCGACCCGACCCGACGGGACCGAACTGACGGCCGAGGAAACGATCGCGCTGAAGCACGGCTATGCCGAGAAGCTGGAAGCCAACCAGATCACCATGGGTGCCATGGCGCAGGCCGAGGAACTGGCCTATCGCGTTGACCGGCTGGAAGCCTTCGCCCACTGGATCACGCCGCCGGTCATGCCCAAGCGGTTCGACACCCCGTTCTTCATCGCCGAAGCCCCCGAGGCACAGGTCGCCGGGGCCCAGCATGATGGCAAGGAAGCCGTCGAGAGTGTCTGGACCACGGTGCCCGCCGTCCTGGAGCAGGTGGATCGCGGCGAGGTGACGATGGTCTTCGCAACCCGCCTGAACCTGAACCTGCTTGGCGAATCCAGCACGGTCAAGGAAGCCATGGCCGCCGCTGCCTCCCGTACACCGGTGATCGTCACGCCGCATGTCTACGTGAAGGGCGGTCGCCGCATGATCGACATTCCCGCCGATGCCGGATTCGGCAAGGCAACCTGGGACGTGGGCGAGGGCTGAGCCCCCGCGCCACGGCGCAAACCACTGCAGCAGAACAAAAAAAGAGCCGCACCCATCAGATGCGGCTCCCCTTGTCGTTGCTCTGGTCTGCAGACTGCGTCGTTGCTCTTGCTGGCCCCGTATCGCAGCTTCCTCCCGAGACTCGGGTCAAAGCTGAACAAACGTTAACCGCATCTTTTCACTGACGCAACGTCAAGATTCAGCGGTCTGCTCAAAATATGATCGACTTGCCTGCCGATCAGGCAGCAAGGCTGTCCAATTCCTTCAGCAATGCGTCCGACATGGTTGCCGTGGACACCGCGGTCATGCCGTCCGCCATGATGTCGGGCGTACGCAGACCGGCACCCAGCACGTTGTTGACGGCAGTCTCGATCAGGTCCGCGTCTTCCGGCAGATCGAAGGTGTACCGCAGCGACATGGCGTAGGACAGCAAGGTGGCCAGCGGGTTGGCCTTGCCCTCACCGGCAATGTCGGGGGCGGAACCGTGGACCGGTTCGTAGAGCGACTTGCGACGGCCCGTCTCGTCCACGTCGCCCAGCGACGCGGACGGCAGCATGCCCAGCGAACCGGTCAGCATGGCGGCGGTATCCGACAGCATGTCGCCGAACAGGTTGTCGGTGACGATGACGTCGAACTGCTTCGGCGCGCGCACCAGCTGCATCGAACAATTGTCGGCATACATGTGGCTGAGTTCGACATCGGAGAACGACTCCGCATGCAGCTTCGTCACTTCCTCGCGCCAGAGCACGCCGGATTCCATGACGTTGGCCTTCTCGACGGAGCAGACCTTGTTGCCGCGCTTGCGCGCCAGGTCGAAGGCAACGGCAGCAACACGACGGATCTCGGAGGTCGTGTAGACCTGCGTGTTGATCCCGCGGCGTTCGCCGTTCGGCAGGTCCTCGATCCCGCGCGGCTCTCCGAAGTACACGCCACCGGTCAGTTCCCGGATGATCATGATGTCCAGGCCTTCGATGACCTCCCGCTTCAGCGTCGAGGCATCGACCAGCGGCGCGAAGCACAGGGCGGGACGCAGGTTGGCATAAAGCCCCAGGTCCTTGCGCAGGCGCAGCAGGCCACGCTCCGGCTTCTGCGCGAACGGCAGGTCATCCCACTTCGGGCCGCCGACCGCACCCAGCAGCACGGCGTCGGAATTCATTGCCGTTTCGACCACCTTGTCGGTGACCGGAATGCCGTGCTTGTCGATGGACGCGCCGCCGACCAGGTCCTCGGTCACGTCGAAGCTGACGGCGCGGCGGTGATCCATCCAGTCGATCACCTTCCGCACGACAGTCATCACTTCCGGGCCAATCCCGTCGCCGGGAAGCATCAGCAGCTTGCGGTTGGATGCCATGGTCTCAATTCCTCCAGGTCAGGGTCTTGGTCGCCGGGTCGGGCCATCAGGCCCGACACCGCTGTCATTCAGTCAGGATGCGTCGCGGTACAGCCAGGGGGATGCGCCCCTCTGCTTCGCCTCGAAGCCTTCGATGGCGTCGCCGCGCTGCATCGTCAGGCCGATGTCGTCCAGGCCGTTCAGCAGGCAATGCTTGCGGAAGGGGTCGATCTCGAACTTGAAGGTCTTGCCGTTGGACGCGAACACGGTCTGGCTTTCCAGGTCCACGTCGATCTCCAGCCCCTCGGCCGCATCGGCCATCAGGTATTCGATCGCGTCCTTGGGCAGCGGCACCGCCAGGATGCCGTTCTTCGAACAGTTGTTGTAGAAGATGTCGGCAAAGCTCTCCGCGATGACGCAGCGGATGCCGAAGTCCAGCAGCGCCCAGGGGGCGTGTTCGCGGCTGGAACCACAGCCGAAATTGTCGCCCGCGACCAGGATCTCGGCCTTGCGGTAGGGTTCGCGATTCAGCACGAAGTCCGGATTTTCCGTGACGCCGTCGGAATAGCGCATCTCGTCAAACAGGTTCTTGCCGAGGCCGGAACGCTTGATCGTCTTCAGGAATTGCTTCGGGATGATCATGTCCGTGTCGATGTTGGCGATCTTCATCGGCGCGGCAATCGCCTTCAGGCGGTCGAATTTCTGCATTGGTCTGGCTCCCTGTCCGTTCGCGCGTTGTCATAGCGTCCGCCAGCCCATAGATAAAGTGCCATGCAACGCAGGAGATGAGTGCCATGCCAGAACCCGATGCCGAATTCCCCGGTGGCGTGGACGCACCGACCGCGCGCTACAAGGCCAATGAACGCTCCACCGTCGTGGCTTACCTGCTCTGGTTCTTCCTCGGCTGGTTCGGGCTGCACCGCTTCTACCTGGGCCGTATCGTCTCCGGCATCTTCATGCTGCTGCTCTGGGCCATCGGAACCGGGCTGGCCTTCATCCTGATCGGATACCTGCTGCTGATCCCCTGGGCGCTCTGGTGGTGCCTGGACGCGATCCTGATTCCCGGCATGGTACGGGCCGAGAACAATGCCCTGGTGGATCGCATCGAAGGCCGCAGGTGATCAGGGCCGTCGCCTGACACCTGCGTCCCCCGGCAGCAATCGCCTCAGAGGTCGCGCACGTCTGCCAGCTTGCCCTTGATGGCAGCGGCGGCGGCCATGCCCGGGCTGACCAGATGCGTGCGCCCCCCCCGGCCCTGGCGGCCTTCGAAGTTGCGGTTGGAGGTGGAGGCGCAACGCTGACCCGGCTCCAGCCGGTCGGCATTCATCGCCAGGCACATGGAACAGCCCGGCTCCCTCCAGTCGAACCCGGCCTCGATGAAGATCTTGTCCAGGCCTTCGGATTCAGCCTGCTCCTTCACCAGGCCGGAGCCCGGAACGATCATGGCATGCACGCCATCGGCGACCTTGCGGCCCTTCGCGACTTCGGCAACGGCGCGCAGATCCTCGATCCGGCCATTGGTGCAGGACCCGATGAAGACCTTCTCGATGGCGACATCCGTCAGCTTCACGCCCGGTTCCAGGCCCATGTAGTTCAGGGCGCGGATCAGCGAGTCACGCTTGATCTCGTCCTCGACCTCGGCCGGGTCCGGCACGCGCGCGGTGATCGGTGCCACGTCCTGCGGGCTGGTGCCCCAGGTGACATGCGGCACGATATCGGCGGCGGCGAGTTCGATCACCTTGTCGTAATGCGCACCCTCGTCGGACACCATGGTCTTCCAGTATTCGACGGCCTGTTCGAAGGCACCGGCCTTCGGGGCCATGGCCCGGCCGCGCACGTAATCGAACGTCTTCTGGTCCGCGCCGATCAGGCCGGCCCGCGCCCCCGCCTCGATCGACATGTTGCAGACCGTCATGCGGCCTTCCATCGACAGGTCACGAATGGCCGAACCGGCATATTCGATGACATAGCCGGTGCCGCCTGCCGTGCCGGTGACACCGATGACGGCCAGCACCAGGTCCTTGGCAGTGACGCCCGGGTTCAGCTCGCCTTCGATCCGCACCAGCATGTTCTTGGATTTCTGCTGCAGCAGGCACTGGGTGGCCAGCACGTGTTCCACTTCCGACGTCCCGATACCGAAGGCCAGCGCGCCGAAGGCACCATGGGTCGCGGTGTGGCTGTCGCCGCAGACGATGGTCATGCCCGGCAGGGTAAAGCCCTGCTCCGGCCCGATGATGTGGACGATGCCCTGGCGGATGTCATCCATGCCGAAGTACGGCACGTTGAAATCGGCGCAGTTCTTCTCCAGCGTCTCGATCTGGATGCGGCTTTCCTCGTCGGAGATGCCGGCGGAGCGGTCGGTCGTCGGTACGTTGTGGTCAGCCACGGCCAGGGTCGCATCCGGACGGCGCACGCTGCGCCCCGTGTTGCGCAGCCCCTCGAAGGCCTGCGGGCTCGTGACCTCATGCACCAGATGGCGGTCGATATAAAGGATTGCCGAACCGTCGGGGCGCGTCTCAACGACATGCGCATCCCAGATCTTGTCGAACAGCGTCTTTGCCTGGCTCACGTCAAATCTCCTCCACCCAGATCGGGCCTGAACACGGGCCTGCGCCACATGCTGCCATATCCCGGTCGGGATCACCCGCCCGACCGGGCGCTATCCCTATGCCCAACTGTGAATGCCGTCAATCGGGCAGGATGAAGGCGCGCGCCAGATCGCGGTGCGCGCCCGACCAGCCGATCAGAACGGGATTTCGTCGTCCAGGTCACCACCGCCGCCGCCGAAGTCGTCGCCGCCCCGGTCATTGCCGCCGCGTGAGCCGCCGCCGCCACCGCCGTAGCCACCGCCGCCGCCGGATCCGCCGCCGTAGTTTCCGCCGCCGCCGCCGGATCCGCCGCCTTCACCGCGGCTGTCGAGCATCTGCAGGTCACCGCGGAAGCGGTTGAGGATGATCTCGGTATTGTACTTGTCCTGGCCGTTCTGGTCGGTCCACTTGCGGGTCTGGATCTGGCCCTCGACATAGACCTTGGCGCCCTTGCGCAGGTACTGCTCGGCGACCTTGGCGAGGTTCTCGTTGAAGATGACGACGCGGTGCCACTCGGTCTTTTCCCGGCGCTCGCCCGACGACTTGTCCCGCCAGGATTCAGAGGTCGCGATCCGCAGGTTCACGACGGGATCGCCGTTGGACATGCGACGCACCTCCGGGTCCGCTCCCAGGTTGCCGACCAGAATGACCTTGTTGACGCTGCCTGCCATGTCACCGCTCCGTAGCTTGTGCCGAATGTCTGTGTCCGTGCAGTGCCGCCCCCCCGCCCCACCACCCATGCGCGTATCCTGAAACGGGTCGTCGGGAGGGGGAGCGGCGCAGCACGTTCACGTATGTGTCTCCCGCCCTTATAGCCGTTGCCGTTCAGGAGTCGCCACAAGAGTCTGGCTGCGGTCATGTGGTACTGGCCATGAGCACCCGTGCACCCTATGTTCCCACTCTTCAGACAGCGCATGGGGCATTCCGCCCGTGCAGGGCTATTCCCCGGAACGGTGGTTTTTAGATGCAGAAGATGATCAGCGTCCGCGGGGCGCGCGAACATAATCTGAAGGGTATCGACGTCGATATCCCGCGCGACCAGCTTGTGGTCATCACCGGCCTGTCCGGGTCCGGCAAGTCGTCACTGGCGTTCGACACGATCTATGCGGAGGGGCAGCGGCGGTATGTAGAGAGCCTTTCGGCCTATGCCCGCCAGTTCCTGGAACTGATGCAGAAGCCCGACATGGACAGCATCGAGGGATTGAGCCCCGCGATCTCCATCGAGCAGAAGACCACATCGAAGAACCCGCGTTCCACCGTAGGCACGGTGACGGAAATCTATGACTACATGCGCCTGCTGTGGGCGCGGATCGGCATTCCCTATTCCCCCGCCACGGGCCTGCCCATCGAGAGCCAGACCATCAGCCAGATGGTAGACCGCATGATGGCCATGCCCGAGGAAACCCGGCTGTACCTGCTGGCCCCCATCGTGCGCGGCCGCAAGGGTGAATACCGCAAGGAATTCCGCGAACTGCGCAAGCAGGGCTTCCAGCGCGTGAAGGTCGATGGCGAGCTCTACGAGATGGAGGACCTGCCCGTCCTCGACAAGAAGCTGAAACATGACATCGACGTGGTGGTGGACCGGGTCGTGGTGCGCGACGACGTTGCCACGCGGCTGGCGGATTCGCTGGAAACCGCCCTCGCCCTGACCGACGGCATCGCCATCACGGAAAACGCGGACACGGGGGAGCGGACGATATTCTCCGCCAAGTTCGCCTGCCCGGTGTCCGGCTTCACCATCGACGAGATCGAACCGCGCCTGTTCTCGTTCAACAACCCCTTCGGCGCCTGCCCTGCCTGCGACGGGCTGGGGACGGAGATGTACGTCGATCCCGACCTGGTGGTTCCCGACACCACCCTGACCGTGCGTGGCGGTGCCATCGCACCCTGGTCCCGGACGACCAGTCCCTATTACCTGCAGACGCTGGACAGCATCCTGCGCCACTACAAGCAGTCTTCCAGCACGCCCTGGGAGGAACTGCCCAGGGAAGTGCAGGACGTGCTGCTGTTCGGGTCGGGCGATGAAACCATCGAGTTCAACTACGACGACGGCATGCGCAGCTACAGCACCAACAAGAGCTTCGAGGGCGTGGTGCGGAACCTGGAGCGGCGCTGGAAGGAATCCGATTCCTCGCGGATGCGCGAGGAGATCGAGCATTTCCAGTCGGTCACCAATTGCTCCGCCTGCGAAGGCTATCGCCTGAAGCCCGAAGCCCTGGCGGTGAAGATCGACGGCATCCACGCCGGCCACGCGGCGCAGTTCTCCATCCTCGACGGGGCGCGCTGGTTCTCCGAACTGAACGAGAAGCTGTCACCCAAGCATCAGCAGATCGCCGGGCGCATCCTGAAGGAAATCAACGAACGGCTGGGTTTCCTGGTCAATGTCGGGCTGGAATACCTGACGCTGTCGCGCAATTCCGGCACCCTGTCCGGCGGCGAGAGCCAGCGCATCAGGCTGGCATCGCAGATCGGGTCCGGCCTGACCGGCGTGCTCTACGTGCTGGATGAACCGTCCATCGGCCTGCACCAGCGCGACAACGCCCGATTGCTGGAAACGCTGAAGAACCTGCGCGACCTGGGCAATACGGTGATCGTCGTCGAACATGACGAGGAAGCCATCATGGCCGCCGATCACGTGATCGACATCGGCCCGCTGGCCGGCATGCATGGCGGCGAGCTGATCGCCGTGGGCACGCCGGACGACATCATGCAGGCCCCGCGCAGCATCACAGGCCAGTACCTGTCCGGCATGAAGCAGGTCCCGGTGCCGAAAAAGCGTCGTGAAGGCTACCGCGATCGTTTCATCCGCATCGTCGGTGCGACCGGCAACAACCTGCGCAATGTCTCCGTGACCCTGCCGCTGGGCACCTTCACCTGCATCACCGGCGTTTCCGGATCGGGCAAGTCCACGCTGACGATCGAGACGCTGTACAAGGCCGTCGCACGTCGGCTGCACAACGCCAAGGCCGGCCCCGCACCGCATGAGCGGATCGACGGGCTGGAATGGCTCGACAAGATCATCGACATCGACCAGTCGCCCATCGGCCGGACGCCGCGCTCCAATCCGGCGACCTATACCGGCGCTTTCACCCCCATCCGCGACTGGTTCGCCGGACTGCCAGAAGCCAAGGCGCGCGGCTACAAGCCCGGTCGGTTCAGCTTCAACGTCAAGGGCGGGCGCTGCGAGGCCTGCCAGGGCGACGGGCTGATCAAGATCGAGATGCATTTCCTGCCCGACGTCTACGTCCAGTGCGACGTCTGCCGGGGCAAGCGCTACAACCGCGAAACGCTGGAGATCAAGTTCAAGAACAAGTCGATCTCCGACGTGCTCGACATGACCGTCGAGGAAGCCCAGGAATTCTTCACGGCCGTGCCTTCGGTCAGGGAAAAGATGGACACCCTGATGCAGGTCGGCCTCGGCTACATCAAGGTCGGACAGCCGGCGACCACGCTTTCGGGCGGCGAGGCACAGCGGGTGAAGCTGGCCAAGGAACTTGCCAAGCGCGCCACCGGCCGCACGCTCTACATCCTGGACGAACCGACCACCGGCCTGCATTTCGAGGATGTCCGAAAACTGCTGGAGGTCCTGCAGGCGCTGGTCGATCAGGGCAATACCGTGGTCGTCATCGAACACAACCTGGAGGTCATCAAGACTGCGGATCATGTCATTGACCTCGGTCCCGAAGGCGGCGGCGGCGGCGGGCGTATCGTCGCGACCGGCACGCCTGCAGCGCTTGCCGGCGACCCCGACAGCCATACCGGTCCATATCTGGCGCCGCCTCTCACCCCCGACGCACGTGCGCGCCAAACCGCAGGCACCCCCCCCGACGCAAGCCGCTCGACACACACCCCCTTCCCC
>CAJYBQ010000094.1 GCA_913064755.1 uncultured Alphaproteobacteria bacterium | reverse complement strand
CCGGCCGACGCCCAGCAGGCCGACAGCCCCCCCCCGCTCGACATGCCCCTTCCGCTCGAAGTCGAAGACCGGCACGCCGCCCACTTCGCGCACCAGCGCGTGCGCGTCCTCGTCCGCGCCGCCCGGCACGTCAGCGGCGGGGATGTTGGGAATGCCGGCAAGTTCCAGGTTCAGCGCCGCCGCGCGCGTCCGGTCCTCTTCCTCCAGCCGCTGGACATCGGCCTTCAGGTCAGCCGTTGCCTGCATCAGGCGCTGTGCCTCGGCCTCGTCACCGCTGCCCTTGGCCTTGCCGATGGCCTTCGCCGTCGCGTTCCGTTCCGACTGCTTCTGTTGCAATTCGGTCTGTATCGACAGCCGCGCCTCGTACATCTCGACAAGGGCGGCGGACCGCGCCGCATGGCGGCGCACGGTCATGGCTTGGTCAAAGGCATCCCGGTTTTCCCGGATCCAGCGGATATCATGCATGGGATCGATTCCAGATTTCGGCTCAGGTGAAACGCCCGCGCCTTATAGAGCACTTTCGGGTACGATTGAATCGTTCTCGTCGGTCGGCACCGATCCGGCCGTGAAACAAGGGGCGCGCCGGAACAGCGGCGAAGGGGTGGGCGGGGTTCTGTGCGGATAGTGGAACCTGTGGACCTGTGTCAGGATGCGGCACACGCCTGACACCACCAACCGGAGCGCCACCATGTCCAGCATCCTCGACCGCATCCAGTTCCAGAATGTGCCCACGAATGGTGTCGAACTGCGAATTGCGACTGTTGGCGAGGGGCCACTGGTCGTGATGGTGCACGGCTTTCCGGAAAGCTGGTACTCGTGGCGCCACCAGATGGGACCGATTGCCGATGCCGGATACCAGGTCGTCGCGGTCGACGTGCGCGGCTATGGCGGCAGCAGCAAGCCGCAGGCGGTCGAGGCCTATGACATGGAATCCCTGACCGGGGACGTGGCCGGCCTGATCCCCGCGCTGGGGCGTGACAGGGGGCTCCGGGGCGGGAGTGGCTGGGGCGGGCCGATCGGCTGGACCCCGGGACTGGGGCACCCGGACAGGGTCAGTGCCGTCGCCGGGCTGTCGGTGCCGTATCTCGGTGCTGGCCCGGCGCCGTTCATCGACATCGTGAAGCAGGTGTTCACCGCAAACGGCAGGTTCTTCTACCAAGTCTACTTCCAGGATGAGGGCGTCGGCGAGGCGGAACTGGAGGCCGATGTGCGGGGCGCGCTGCGCCGGTTCTACTATGCCATTTCCGGTGACGCACCGGATGGCACCTGGCCGACCGACAAGCCGCATGGCGCGACATTGCTGGACCGCCTGCCGGACCCCGACCCGTTCCCGGCCTGGCTGACCGATGCCGACATCGACTACTACGTCAACGAGTTCACGCAATCGGGGTTTCGCGGCCCGCTGAACCGCTATCGCAATCACCATCGCGACTTCGCGTTTCTCGGCGCCCGGCCGGACCAGCGCATCCATCAGCCGGCACTCTACATCGCCGGTACCCGCGACCTCGTGCTGAAGATGCTGCCCGGCAAGGACATGGTCGCGGGGATGAAGTCGCTGGTGCCCAACCTGTCAGGTGCGGAGCTGCTGGACGGGATCGGACACTGGACGCAGCAAGAGGCGCCGGACGAGGTCACCCGGCGCCTTCTCGACTGGTTGTCGGATATCAGGAAATGACGATACCGAACTGATATACATACAATATCAGCTTGTCCTGTTCTCCTCCCGCTCGAACAGCGGCACCCAGGCAGCGGCACGCGCCCTGCCCTGCTCCAGCTGTGCTTCGGTGAGGCCTTCGGCCAGTTCCTTCAACTCCGGCTTCGCCGCACCAACGCCGCGGTCGATTGCCAACTGAAGCCATTTCACCGCCTCCACGGGATCGGCTTCCACCCCCAGGCCCTGGGCAAGCGCCGTACCGACATAGGCCTGTGAGCGCGGGTGATCGATCTCCGCCGCCTTGTGCAGCCACTTGTATCCACGTGCGTGGTCGACCGGGTGGTTGGCGCGGCCGCTGAACCACATCACGCCGGCCAGGTAGAGACCCGCGCGATCCCCGGCGATGGCGGCAACTTCATAGAGCTGGCCCGCGCGGATCACATCGCGATCGAGGCCGACACCGATGATCAGGATGTTCGCCAGTTTCTTGTGCGCGTCGATGTCACCGACCTTCACCAGCGGTTCCAGCGAAGCCGCGGCATTGCGATACCAGAGGCCCGCAAGCTCCAGGTCCTCCACGGTGCCCAGTGCCTTGTGGTGCATCTTGGCCAGCTGGATCTGCATCTGGATGTCGCCACCCCGCGCCAGCGCGGTGACATGCGGCAGCGCCCGTGCGTAGAAGCTGTCGGACAGGGCGATGTTCTTCTCCACGCCGGTGCCGCGACGGTGGAATTCGCCCATCCGCATCAGGCCGCAGAGCGCATCCTGTTCCGCCGCCTTGCCGAACCACTTCGCGGCGACCTTCGGGCCGTACTGTGCTTCCTTGCCGCGAACGATCAGTTCCCCCAGGTCGCATTGGGCAACGGCGCTGCCCTCCTTCGCGGCCGCCAGTGTCTCTTCCCAGAGTGTCCGGTCACCGGCATCGCCCGCATCCTTCGACTGTGCCTGGACCGTGCCGACCGTCGCGATGACCGAAACCATCGTGGTGATCAGCAGTCGCCGTGTGAATTCCCTTGCCTGCAGCATCTCTCGCCCTCCGTTTCGTGGCCGCCGAACCAGGCCGCCTTGTAACGGTGAAAGGCAATCGTTGTGCCAGAACGCGTACTTGCCAGGGCAACAACACACGCAAAGGTGGCATGCGTGATGTGCATCATTCCGTTAACGTCAAGTATGTCCGGCAGGCATCGGCACGGTGTCATCGCCTGCCGGACATGATTGAGTTACGACATCGATCGGGTAGTAACTGCCCCTGTTCCACGTGAAGACATGGGCGGTCGGATGCAGGCCTGACGGATGGAGAACGCATGATGCCCGGAGATGCCGAACTGCTTGCCGATCTGCGCGCGACCGTCGCCGGTCACGGGCTGGTCATGCTGGGTGCCTGCCACGACGGCGAGACCACCAGGGTGATGATCGGCAATGCCGGGTCGGCAATGGTGGCGCATGTGCCGGGCATGCCGGATGCGGACCCGGCAGACGATCCGGTCAACCGCTGGACACGGGATGTCATGACCCCCATCGCGGCATCGCTGGGGGCCGAGGTGGTGTTTCCCTTCGATGGTCCGCCCTGGCACCCCTTCGTCAGCTGGATGACGGCAACGGGACAGGCCTTCATCTCCCCGCTCGGCCTGGCGATCCATCCCGAGTTCGGGCTCTGGTTCGCCCTGCGCGCGGCGCTGCTGTTCCCCACACGCCTGCCCCTGGCACAGGCCGAGGCCCGATCCCCCTGCCTGACCTGCGTCGACCGGCCATGCCTGAGCACCTGCCCGGTGAGTGCCTTCGACGGCGAGACCTACGCGGCGGACGCCTGTCGTGATCACCTGGCCACGCCACGGGGGACGGACTGCATGTCCCAGGGCTGCCGGGCGCGGCGGGCCTGCCCCGTGGGGACGGCCTGGCGCTATCACCCGGCACACGCCAACTTCCACATGCGGGCCTTCGCGGACTGATTCCCGGTTCCTGCACCGGCCAGGCCAGGTCCGGTCAGGTCAGGTCAGGTCAGGTCAGGTCAGGCCGTTCACCAGCCGAGCTGGCCGCTGACGAAATCCTTCATGACTTCGGAATTGCCGCCACCGATGGCGAGAATCTTCGATTCGTGGAAGATCCGTTCCATCTTGTGCCCGCGCAGCACGCTGGCACCGCCGAAGATCTGTGCGGCCTCCGCCGCGATCCATTCATGCGCCGCGTCGCAACAGGCCTTCGGCATGGCGATCTCGACGACGCAGCTTTCGCCCTGCATGACCCGCCAGATCAACGTGCCCGTCTGCGCCTCCATCGCCTGGATTCGCATGGCCATCTCCACCAGCTTGTGGCGCACGGTCTGGAATTCCGACAGCTGCTTGCCGAAGGTCATGCACTCGCGCGCATGGCGGAAGGCTTCGTTGGCTGCGCAGCGACAGGTCCTGGAGGGTGTCGGTTTCATCTGCATGGATCGGGTGTCGGATATCGGCAGGGATCAACCGATTGACCGACATTAATACTTCGATCATCATCGAATCATTAATGCAGCCACAAACCTTCGCATTTCCTGCGCCTCCCGCAAATCAGGCTCCAGGGCATGGCACGCCGAACGACCCGGGCCGGAACCGGCCAGAGTGCAAACCCGCATGATCGGGCAAAATCGCTATTGACACTCATTTGCATTTAAGCGACTTCTTGCGAACGGTTCTTAGAAACGGTCCGACGGCAAGCCGGTGTGGCGAGATAACTGAACCTGAAGCCCCGGCGCGCCGACAAGGCCGCGTCTGATACATCAAGGAACGAGAAATGAGCTTTCGCACCAACATCGCGCCCAGTCGCACCCTGACCAGCGTTTCGGCAATCGGCATTGCCCTGGGCATGACCATGCTGCCCGTTGCGACCCGTGCTGCCGACGGCACCTACCCCGCCGTGTCGGGAGAGGTCGGGTTCGAGGTCCAGAACAACTTCAATTTCGATTCCGAAGACCCGAACGCGGAGCAGAACGAACTCGGCATGGTCATCGAACCGGTGATCAACCTGAACCTGTCGCAGAACCTGTTCGTGACCACCGGCATGACCCTGGAGGCCGTGCGCGATCCCGGGCCGCAGGAAGAACGGGTGCTGCAGGATCACGGCATCTTCGTCGATACGCTGACCCTGACCTACGAGCAGGACGACTTCTCGGTCTACGGCGGCAAGTTCGGCCCCAACTTCTCCATCGGCTACGACGCGGCACCGGGCATCTTCGGTGCCGACCTGCTGGGCGACGACGTGGAACTGTCCGAGTTCATCGGTGCCGGTGGCGCCATCGGCCTGGGCGAAGGCGGCCTGGGCAACCTGACCCTGTCGGGCAGCGTGTTCTTCCTCGACCGCACGTTCCTCAGCGAATCCTTCATCACCAACCGTGGCCGCACCGACCTGGCCGCCGGTGGTCCGGGCAACACCGAAGTGCCCGAATCCTTCGCCATCGCGCTGGACGGTGAGGCCGTTCCGGGCATGGAGGGCCTGCGCTATCAAACCGCCTTCGCCCGCCTGGGTGTCGAGAACGGTGACACCGAATACCGCGCCACCATCGGTGCGGACCTGGCCATTGCCATCGACGAAGACCTGACCCTGACGCCGCTGGCCGAATATGTCCGGTTCTGGAATGCGGGCGGCAACGGCGCGGAGAACCGCAACTACATGACCCTGTCGCTGCTGGCCGAAACCGGCCCGTGGAACGCCGCGATCGCCTTCACCGGCAAGGACGTCGATGTCGACGGGGCCAACGGTTCGACCTTCGACCACCAGGTCCAGCTGTCCGCCGGCTATGCCTTCGCCAACGGCTTCTCGCTGGACGTCGGCTACAAGAATGCCACCGGCGGCAATGTCACCACGCAAACTCTGGGAGCACTCGTGACCTACGGCATCACGTTCTGATCCGTCCACCTCGCCCCGATTTCGTGATCTCAAGGAGAAACCCGATGCATGTTGCGCACGCAACCGGATTGATATTCGGAATGGCCCTCGGCCTGACGACCGCAACCGTGGCACAGGCCGATGCCGTGCCGACCAGGGAAGCCGTCATCACCACCTACGCCGATATCGCCCACGCCGCCTACAGCGACTCGCTCACCTCGGCACAGGCGCTGGATGCCGCCATCCAGGCCCTGATCGCCCGCCCGTCGCCGGCAACCCTGGGTGCCGCCAGGGCCGCATGGGTATCCGCCCGTGCGCCCTACCAGCAGACGGAGGCGTTCCGCTTCGGCAACGCCATCGTCGATGACTGGGAAGGCCGCGTGAACGCGTGGCCGCTGGACGAGGGGCTGATCGACTACGTCGATGCATCCTATGGCCAGGATGGCGGTGAGAACCGGCTCTACACCACCAATGTCATCGCCAACCCGATCCTGACCGTCAACGGGGCCGAGGTGGATGCCACCCTGATCACCCCTGCCCTGCTGTCCGGCACGCTGCACGAGGCGGAGGAGATCGAATCCAACGTCGCGACCGGGTATCACGCCATCGAATTCCTGCTCTGGGGCCAGGATCTGAACGGCACCGGTGCAGGCGCGGGCCAGCGCCCGGCAACGGATTTCAACCTGTCGGCCTGTGCCGGCGGGCCTTGCGACCGGCGGGTGGCCTATCTGACCGCGGCATCCGCGCTGCTGATCGACGACCTGGAGGAAATGGTTGCCAACTGGGCCGCCGACGGCACGGCGCGGGCTGGCCTGATGCAGAACCCGGATGCGGGCATCGCCGCCATCCTGACCGGCATGGGATCCCTGTCCTACGGCGAACTGGCGGGTGAGCGCATGAAGCTCGGCCTGATGCTGCACGACCCGGAGGAGGAGCATGACTGCTTTTCCGACAACACCCACAACTCGCACTACTTCGACCAGATCGGCATTCGCAACGTCTATACCGGCCACTATCGCCGGATCGACGGCAGCGTGGTCTCCGGCCCTTCCGTTGCCGATGTTGTCGCCCATGTCGCGCCGGAGCTTGACCGGGAACTGCGTGCCAAGCTGGATGTGACGGTTGCTGCCATGGCGATCATGAAGGCCCGGGCGGAATCGATCGAGGCCTATGACCAGATGATCGGTGAAGGCAATCCGGTCGGCAACGCCGTCGTGCAGGCCGCCGTGGACGGCCTGATCGACCAGACCCGCAGCATCGAACGCGCTGTTGCAGCCCTGAAACTGGACGCCATCAGCTTTGAAGGCTCCGACAGCCTGGATAACCCGAACGCGGTTTTCCAGTAAGACCCATCACCCCTTGATCGCGATCCGGTTCGCCATGGCCGGAGGCGTTTCCGGAGCATCCCCGAGAACCTGAGAGACCCTCTGTATCATCCTTGTCACGCCCATCACCTGTCGTGACACTCCTCCGACGATGCAGTCTCAGTTTTCTGTACTCCGGCGATACGTCATCGCGATCATGCGGGCAGGCTTCCCCGAGCCTGCCCGCACTTTTTTTACGGCAGGACTGCATTGCCTGCCCGATTGAAGGAAACCGGCATGCGACGCCGCGGTCACGTTGTCCCCCCGCTGATCAAGCTTGCGCTGTTCGCCGTCGCGGCCATCTGGGCCGTCGCCTTCTTCCTGGCCCATGCCGACGCCGATGCCGCGGGCACCAGCCCTGCCCGATCCGACCTGACAGCGGCGGACCGGGCGCGGGTCCGCGCCGTGACTGCCTCTCCCGACAGCTTCGACAAGGCGGAACCGTTCGAGGCCATGTCCGGCGGTGCCACCACGTCGCGGGCCACGCCGGATGGCAATGCCTTCTCCCACGCCTCCGCAAACCTGGATTTCGAGGGCGAGCAGGAGTTCAAGCTGGGCAACGCGCTGTTTCGCAAGCTGTGGGTCTCCTCACCATCCTCGACACAGGCGTCCGACGGCCTCGGGCCGCTTTACAATGCGCGGTCCTGTCAGCGCTGCCACCTGAAGGACGGGCGCGGCCATCCGCCGGGACCGGGTGATACCAACATGACATCCATGTTCCTGCGCCTGTCCGTGCCCCCGGCAACGGCGGCGGAACGCGCGCTGCTGGCCAGCGGTGCGGTCGCTGCCCTGCCGGAACCGACCTACGGCGGGCAGTTGCAGGACTTCGCGGTGCCGGGACTGGCCGCCGAGGGACGGATGACCGTCAGCTACGTGGAAGAGCCCGTGGCCCTGTCCGGCGGCGAGACCGCCAGCCTGCGACACCCCACCTATGCCATTGCCGACCCGGGCTTCGGCCCCCTGCACCCGGACGTCCGGATGTCGCCACGCGTCGCACCGCCGATGATCGGGCTGGGCCTGCTGGAGGCCGTGCACCCGGCAGACATTCACGCGCTGGCAGACCCGGATGACCGCGACGGCGACGGCATCTCCGGTCGGGTCAGCCTGGTGCGTGACGTGGCAACGGGGGACCGGGTGCTGGGGCGCTTCGGCTGGAAGGCCGGAAGCCCGACGGTGCTGCAGCAGAGTGCAGATGCCCTGGCCGGCGACATCGGCGTGTCCAGCCCCCTCGCCCCCCGGTCCCATGGTGACTGCACGGCGGCACAGGCCGCGTGCCTGGCAATGCCCACCGGCGAACAGGAGCGGCTGGGGCAGACGGAGGCACCCGACCCCGTCATGCCCCTGATCGCGCATTACGCCCGCAACCTGGCGGTCCCCGCGCGCCGCGATGTATCGGACCCGGCGGTGCTGGCGGGCAAGAAACAGTTTCACGTGGCGGGCTGTGCCGCCTGTCACGTGCCGAAGTTCGTCACCCGCCGCGATACAGCGGAGGCCGAACACCGTTTCCAGTTGATCTGGCCCTTCACCGACCTGCTGCTGCACGACATGGGTCCGGGTCTTGCCGACAACCGTCCCGTCGGCAGCGCATCGGGCCGGGAGTGGCGTACCGCACCGCTGTGGGGCATCGGCCTGACCGAGACCGTGAACGGGCATACCCATTTCCTGCATGACGGCCGCGCGCGCAATCTGCTGGAGGCGATCCTGTGGCACGATGGCGAAGCCGGGGATTCCCGCGACCGGGTCGTCGCCATGACCGCGGTGGAGCGCGCCGCGCCGCTGAAGTTCCTGGGGTCAACCTGATGCCGATGCGCCGTCGAGCGGCTGCCGCCCTGGCCGTGTTGGCCGGCGCTCGTATAGGTGCCGTTCATTCGGTTGTATTTGGTGGCTTTGCAGCGCATGAATTGGCAATACGCATCAATGATGTATCCCCTAAAGCACTGATCACGGCGTCTTGCGGTATCGAGGTTGACCGTGTGATTCCCTACAAACCCATTATTAATGACGCTTTGGTAATGGCGGAGCAAACGCCCGAAATTTGTATTGTGTACCAGCGTGAAGAACAGCCTTGTGAATTAATACCAGGCCAAGA
>CAJYBQ010000093.1 GCA_913064755.1 uncultured Alphaproteobacteria bacterium | reverse complement strand
CCGTGCACGCGAGAGACTGCTCTCGCCCCGGTCAGGCAATGCCGAGACTGCGCCCGACGACATTGGCCGCGCGCTCGACCACCCGGCGATGGGTCCTCTGCTTGACGGCATCTTCGGCAACAGTCCCTATCTGACCGCACTGATCATGCGCGAGACCGATCTCGTGACGGCCCTGACGCATGACAGCCTGGAAACACTGGTCGACGCGGAAATGCGCCGCCTTCTGACCTGCTGGTCGGACGCATCATCCAAGACACAGATGGCCGCCGCCTTGCGCAAGATCAAGCGGCGTATCGCCCTGCTGATCGCCCTGGGGGATACCGGCGGTGCCTGGCAGGTGGAACAGGTGACGCAGGCGCTTAGCGACTTTGCCGACAGCGCGGTCGAAAGCGCGCTGAAATTCCTGTTCGCACAGGCCGCGGCGAAGGGTCAGGTCACGCTGGCGGACCCGGCCTGCCCCACCCGCGGCATGGGCCTGTTCGTGATCGCGATGGGCAAGATGGGTGCGGGCGAGCTGAATTATTCCAGCGACATCGACCTGATCGTCCTGTTCGACGAACAGACGGTGGCGCAGCCGGATGGCTTCTCGGACCGGGAACTGTTCCCGAAGATGATTCGCGCCCTGGTGCAACTGATGCAGGACCGCACGGCGGACGGCTATGTCTTCCGCACCGACCTGCGCCTGCGGCCGGACCCGTCGGCATCGCCCATCGCCCTGTCGGCGGAGGCGGCGCTGCTCTATTACGAGAACCTGGCACAGAACTGGGAACGGGCGGCCATGATCAAGGCCCGCATCGCCGCCGGTGACCTGGAAGCCGGCGAGCGCTTCCTGAACGAGATCGATGCCTTCATCTGGCGGCGCAACCTGGATTACGAGGCGATTGCCGACATCCAGTCGATCAAGCGCCAGATTCACGCCCACAAGGGGCATGACCGCATCACGGTCTCCGGCCATGACATCAAGGTCGGACGGGGCGGCATCCGGGAGATCGAGTTCTTTGCCCAGACCCAGCAACTGATCTCCGGCGGACGCGACCCGCGGCTGCGGACACGTCGGACCCTGGAGGCGCTGCATCGCCTGACCGAAACGGAACGGCTGGACGCGGCGATCACCGAAGACATGGTCTTCGCCTACCGGTTCCTGCGGCGTATCGAACATCGCCTGCAGATGATCGACGATGCCCAGACCCAGAAACTGCCCAGCACCGAGGAAGGGCTGGCACGGCTGGCACGGTTCTCCGGCTTTGACGGCCTGCCGCCATTCGCGGAAGCACTGACCAGGCAGCTGACCATCGTGCATGACCACTACGCCGACCTGTTCGCGGAGGCACCGAGCCTGGCAACCGATCGGGGCAACCTGGTCTTCACCGGCACCGACCCGGACCCCGGCACCGTGGAGACCCTTGCCGAAATGGGTTTCCAGTCGCCCGAAGGCATCATCGACACGGTCAAGACCTGGCATGCGGGCCGGTATCGCGCCACGCGCACCACCCGCGCCCGACAGTTGATGAACGACCTGGTACCGGCCCTGCTGAAGGCTGTGGCGGACACGGCCAACCCGGACGCGGCATGGCGGCGGTTCGACAGTTTCCTGAAGCAGTTGCCCGCAGGGATACAGTTCATGGCGCTGCTGCATGCCAATCCGGGTCTGCTGCGCCTGCTTGCCCGGATCATGGGCACCGCACCGGGACTGGCGGAGACACTCAGCCGCAAGGTGCACCTGCTCGATTGCCTGCTGGAGCCGGGCGAGGATGACCTGGAAGACGTCGAGGCGGCCCGGGAACGGGTGGAAATCGAACTTTCCGTCGCCGAGGATTACGAGGAGGAACTGAACGCCGTTCGCCGTTTCGCCAACGACCGCAAGTTCCGCATCGGGGTGGAGATGCTGGAAGGGCGCGCGGGTGCGCATCAGACCGGCCGGGCGCTCAGCCTGACGGCGGACACGGTGCTGTCGGCCATGTTGCCGCGTGTGGTCCGGCAGGTTTCGCAACGCCACGGAACCGTCGATCCGGCCGGCATGGTGGTGATCGCCATGGGCAAGCTGGGGGGGCAGGAACTGGCGTTTGGATCGGACCTCGACCTGGTGTTCGTCTATGATGACCGCCACGCCATCGATGCATCCGACGGGCGTGCGCCGCTGGCAATCGGCCCCTATTTCACACGGGTCAGCCAGCGCTATATCTCTGCCATCACGACCCTGACTGCCGAGGGGTTGCTGTACGAGGTCGACATGCGCCTGCGGCCATCCGGCAATTCGGGGGCCGTGGCGGTGCCGCTGTCCGCCTATGCCGACTACATGCGCCAGGATGCCTGGACGTGGGAAATCATGGCGGCTACCCGCGCCCGCACCATTGCCGGGCCGGACGACCTGATGCAGTCCGTGAACCAGGTGCTGCAGCAGGCCATCTGCCGCCAGCATGATGCGCCGGACCTGCGCGACCGGGTGCGTGACATGCGCAGCAGGATCAGGGCACACCATGGCACGGACAACATCTGGTCGGTGAAACAGGTCCGTGGCGGCCTGGTCGACCTGGAATTCCTGGTGCAGTACCTCATCCTGGCCAACGCCCATGCGGACCCGTCGATCATCAGCGGCAATGTCGCCACGGCCCTGCAGCGGCTTGGCCACGCGGGTTTGCTGCCCGATGTGGACCTGGGTGCGCTGATCCGCGCGCATGAAACCCTGCAGGGCATCCAGTCGCTGTTGCGCCTCTGTTTCAACGGAAAATTCACCGAGGAAGCCGCCTCGCCGGACTTCCGCGCCCTCGCCGCCCGGCTGGCAGGGACGGACAGCTTCGACGGCGTGCGCCAGAGACTGGTTGAAGCCCAATCGCTGATTTCGGACGTATACGGGCGGATTGTCGACGCCGACTGAGGTATACCGGCGCTGGCACGACACATGGAACGACGACACGGGAGAACATGGAAGATGACGGACAGGGTTGAAGCGGGCGACGCGGCACCGGCATTCACGATGCCGACGGACGGCGGTGGATCGACGGCACTGGCGGACCTGAAGGGTTCGGCGGTGGTGCTGTATTTCTATCCCCGGGACGACACGCCGGGCTGCACCAAGGAAGCCATCGCCTTCACCGGCCTGATCGGTGAATTCCGTGCCGCGGGCGCCACCGTGATCGGCGTCTCGAAGGACACGGTCGCCAAGCACGACAAGTTCAAGACCAAGTACGATCTGGACGTGGTGCTGGCCGCGGACGAGGACGGATCGGTCTGCGAGGCCTATGGCGTCTGGGTCGAGAAGAACATGTACGGCAAGAAGTCCATGGGCATCGAACGCTCCACCTTCCTGATCGACGGGGCCGGCAAGCTGGCCCGGGTCTGGCGCAAGGTGAAGGTGCCGGGCCATGCCGAGGAAGTGCTGGAGGCGGTCAAGGCCCTGTGATCACACAGCCGATCACGCGGACACCGGCATGACGACGGGACACGACGGTGAAACGTTGACCGCAGCGATCGCCGCCGTGCTTTCCGTCACCGGTGCCGTCGACAAGGCAGATGCCACGCGCAGGCTTCATCTGGCTTACCGGGCGGGGCAATACCCGGTGCGCGGCCAGACGCGACCGCCGGACCGGCCCGCGCGCCCGGCACGACCGGTCCTGCTGCCGCCACGCGACATGCCGAAACGCCGCCGGGCGGGCACCGACGCGACCCGGATCGCGCTGATTCACGCGGTCGCCCATATCGAACTCAACGCCATCGACCTGGCACTCGACCTGGTGGCACGTTTTGCCACACCGGAGATGCCGGAGGCCTTCATCGCGGACTGGCTGAAGGTGGCCGATGATGAATCACGCCACTTCCTGATGTTGCAGGATCGGCTTCAGGCACTGGATGCCACCTACGGCGACCTGCCCGCCCACGACGGATTGTGGGAAGCTGCCATGGCCACGTCCGGGGATATACTGGCGCGGATCGCGGTTGCACACATGGTGCTGGAGGCACGCGGCCTGGACGTCACGCCGGCAATGATCGCGCGGTTCACGCGGCTTGGCGATGCAGAGACCGCCCGGGTCCTGAAGGTCATCTACGATGACGAGATCACCCATGTTGCCACGGCGTCCGACTGGTTCACGCGGCTGACCGGCCTGTCTGGCCCGGCGCGCGACCGGCGCTGGCAGGAACTGGTCAGGCAGGGATTCCGCGGCAGGCTGAAACCACCCTTCAATGCCGTGGCCCGGCGGGCGGCCGGAATGGAACCGGGTATGTACGAACCACTGGCAGGCGAATGATTCCCCCGGTGGTGCCGTGCAAACACTGTCAAGCTTCTTTTGCCATTGAAACGCTGCCGGATTTTGCGTTTTATCCGTCCTTTCCGGCATCAGGGTAAATCACGCCGGGTATCAAGATTGATCGTCGGACCGTTGCAGACCGGAACCGATGGCGGCCACGCAGGAGGACGGCGCTTTGGCGCGGATATGGAACCGCGTTCGGGAGATCTTGCCCGAACGCCACGTGATAGTGCGAGTGGACGCGCGGGTCCGCTACATCACGGTCAGGACCGGGGCACAGGTCAGCACCATTGCGCTGCTGACCGCGTTTGTCGGCTGGGCCGGCTATGCCACCATCGACAGGACCCATCGTGCGGAAGTCATCAGCGCACAGCAGGGCGCGATCAGCGAACTGGAACGCGAACGGCAGCGCCTGAACGGCATGCTTGCCGCCACGCGCGCGCATTATTCCAACGCCACCACCGAAATTGAACGTCAGTACGGTGAGTTACGGCGCCTTCTTGCCACCCGTGGTGAACTGGAAGGTGAACTGACCGAGACCCAGCTGCGCCTGGCGCAGGTGGAGAGCAATTATCAGCGGACGCATTCGGCAACCGAAGACCTGGACCGCGAGGTCGGCGCGCTGAACCGACGGCTCCAGGCGCGCGTTGCCGCCAACCGGCTGGTGGAGATCCGTCTTGCCGAGATGGCATCGGCCCTGGCAGGCGCGACCAGCGGCAAGATGCAGGAAGCGGAAATCCGGCGCAGCCAGTCGACCCGGCTGAGCGCGATGCAGGCGGCCCTGGCCGAAACGACGGACAACGTGATCACGCTGCGCCGTCGCCTGAACGACCGCGAACGCGAACTGACGTCCGTCGCGAGCGCCCGCGACCTGGCGATGTCGGAAGCGAGCCGCCTGGCCATCCAGATGGGTGTGCTGCGCAACGACCTGGGCCTGGCACGCAACAGCAACATGGACTTGCGGCGTCGCCTTGCCGCCACGGCTGACGCGCTGACCGACACGCATGCGGGACAGGTGCAGGCGGAACAGCGCGGTTCCGCCCTTGCCGGACTGGTCGACAACCTGGAAGACCGGCTGGAAGACGTGCGTGCGAACCAGCTGGTTCTGCTGCGCGGTGTCGGGGATCGGGCACGGCGCAACATCGGCTCCCTGACCCGGACGCTGGAACAGACCGGCGTTCCCATCGACAAGATGCTGGCCGCCGTCAATGGCGAGACCATGGGCCAGGGCGGACCGTTGATCGAAACGGCGATCGATGCGCCCGAGGACAGCTTCGAGCATGTGGTCAGCACGCTGGAACAGGACCTGACGCGGTGGGAACAGATGCAGCTGCTGCTGGAACGCATCCCCCTCGCCCGGCCGACCACCACCGGTTACGTGTCGTCGAAGTTCGGCCCCCGCAAGGATCCCATCAACGGGCGCCGGTCGGTGCACAAGGGCATCGACATTGCCGCCCCGCCGCGCACGCCGGTCCATGTCACCGCGCCGGGCATCGTGACCTTCGCGGACTGGAACGGTGCCTATGGCCGCATGGTCGAGGTGGATCACGGTGCCGGCTTCGTGACCCGCTACGGTCACCTCCGCGCCATCAGCGTCAAGGTCGGTGACCGGGTCGCTTTCCACGACGAAGTGGGTAGAATGGGATCAAGCGGGCGCAGTACGGGCAGCCATGTGCACTACGAGGTAGAGTTCCAGGGCGGGCTCGTCGATCCGCAGCAATTCCTGAAGGCAGGTCGCAATGTTTTCAAAGTCGAAGATGCCAAAGGCTGAAGCCGGTCGCCGAAGCGAACCGTCACCGCCGTCGATCATCAGCCGGGGGCTGGAGGTCAAGGGCGACATGAACACCGACGGCGAGGTGCATGTCGACGGCACCGTCACGGGTGACATCACCTGCGGCAAGCTGATCGTCGGCACCGGTGCCTCGGTGGATGGTGAGGTGCGCGCCCGCGAAGTGGACATCCGCGGCCAGGTGAGCGGCCGCATCCACGGCGACACGGTGACCCTGACACGCACGGCACGGGTCCTGGGCGACATCTGGCATACCTCGCTCGCCATGGAAGCCGGTGCCCACCTGGAAGGCCAGGTACGCAAGGCAGACGGCAAGGGCCTGCTGGACGAGCCGCTGAAGGCCATCCTGCGGAAGTCGGAAGACAAGGACGCGGCTGCCGTCGTGAAGCCTGTTGCCGTTGGCGGTGACCGGATCGCCTCCGCTTCCTGACCCCGAGAGACTTACCACGACAGGCTGACCGCATGAATGACTCGCCCGAGATCATCACCACCGTGCGCGACCTGCGCGCACGGGTATCCGGTTGGCGGCGTGCCGGGGAAACCGTCGGCATGGTGCCGACCATGGGCTTCCTGCATGACGGCCACATGTCACTGGTGCGCAATTCACGCGCCCAGAACAACCGCACCGTCGTGTCGATCTTCGTCAATCCGAAACAGTTCGACCGCGCCTCCGACCTGGAGGCCTACCCCCGCGACATGGATCGCGATGCGGCACTGCTGGCCGCGGGCGGCGTCGATGCCATCTGGTCGCCGGAGCCGGAGGAAATGTACCCGCCCGGTTTCGCCACCAGTGTCGACGTGTCCGGCCTGACCGACTGCCTCTGCGGTGCGACCCGTTCGGGCCATTTCGCCGGGGTTGCCGTGGTTGTGACCAAGCTGCTGCTGCAGTGCCTGCCCGACCGCGCCTATTTCGGTCGCAAGGACTATCAGCAGTTGATGGTGGTGCGGCGGATGGTGGCCGACCTGAACATCCCCGTGGAGATCCGTGGCATCGACACGGTGCGGGAGTCCGACGGCCTGGCCATGTCGTCGCGCAATTGGCACCTGACCGAGGCGGAGCGTGCGGTTGCCCCGCAGTTGTTCGGTGTCCTGACCGACATCGCCGAGGTCGCCGGCCGTGGCGAGGATGTCCGCCCCACCATCGACAAGGGTCTGAAGCGGCTGGAACGCGCCGGCTTTGGCGCGGTCGACTACCTGGAGGTCCGCGACGCGGAAAACCTGGAACTCAGCCATCGTCCCAAACGGCCCGCCCGCGCCTTTGCAGCCATCTACCTGGGCAAGGCCCGCCTGATCGACAACGTGCCGGTGGACACGCCGACCTGATCACCGGCCCCCTGCCCCGGGGCCGAGCAGATCAAATCTGGGAATTCAACAACCGCACCCAAGCCGTTGTTCTGAAACCATCAACGATAGACGAGCGAGCCATCTTCCAGATCGGCGGTCGGCAGGATGTCCTTCTCGGCGTGGTAGTCATGCTCGAACAGCCAGGGCTCGTGATCGCCCTGCTTCGGCATCCGGTCGATGCTGCGGGTGACATAGCCGGGGTTGAAGTTCTCCGGGTCGATGAAGGGACCGAGCTTCATGTCCTGGTCGCAGTCACGCAGCTCCGGGGTCACCGACCTGGCGCCCCTGGCCGCCATGTGGTTCAGCAGGCGCGTGACGAAGGCGGAGATCAGGTCGGCGCGCAGGGTCCAGCTCGCCCGGAAGTAACCGAAGACCCAGGCCATGTTCGGGAAATCCGAATACATGAAACCGCGCCAGGTGATCCGGTCGGCGAAATTCATCGGCTTGCCGTCGATCGTGAAGGCGATGTCTCCCAGGATGGCCATGTTGAAACCGGTCGCGGTAACGATGATGTCGGCTTCCAGTTCCTCGCCCGACTGCAGGCGAATACCGGCCTCCGTGAAGGTATCGATACGATCGGTCGCCACGGACGCCTTGCCCGCCTTCAGCTTCTTGTAGAGGTCACCGTCGGGGATCAGGGCCAGGCGCTGCTGCCAGGGGCGATAGGACGGGGTGAAATGCTTGTCGATGTCGAAGTCGTCACCCAGGTATTCCTTCGCCATGGTCAGCAACTGCTGCTTCACGCCTTCCGGATTGTGAATGGCCGCGGCGGTGATCATCTGCTGTTCGCGCAGGATGTTGCGGCGGACGATCTCGTGCGTCCATTCGTCGGGGATGTCGAGGCTGCGCAGCTGTTCGGCCAGTTCGTTCACGTTCGGGCGGGCCGCGAAATAGGTCGGTGAACGCTGCAGCATGGTGATGTGTTCGCAGTCGTCGGCCATCGCCGGGATCAGCGTTGCCGCCGTCGCACCGGACCCGATCACCACAACGCGCTTGCCCTTGTAATCCAGGTCTTCGGGCCAGCGCTGCGGATGCACGATCTGCCCCTTGAAGTTCTCCATGCCCGGGAAGTCCGGCGTGTAGCCTTCCTGGTGCTTGTAGTAGCCCTGGCACATCCACAGGAAAGTGCAGGTCATGACGGATGTTTCACCGCTGTCGCCGTGCAGGATTTCCAGCGTCCAGGTCTGGTCGTCACTGGACCAGGTCGCGGTCTTGACCTGGTGACTGAAACGGATGTGGCGGCGAATGTCCTGCTCATCCAGCACCTCATCAAGATACGACAAGATCTTGTCCGCGCTGGCAATTGGCTTCCCGTGCCAGGGTTTCCAGCCGTAACCGAAGGTGAAGAGGTCGCTGTCGGAGCGAATGCCGGGATAGGTATGGGTGCGCCAGGTGCCGCCAAAGCTCTCCTGGTTCTCCAGCAGGGCGAAGCTCCGCTCGGGACAATGCTGCTGCAGGTGGTAGGCCGCATCGATGCCGGAGATTCCGGCACCCACGCTCAGCACAGCGAAATGGGTGACCGCCTGCTGTGCTGCCTGCTGTGCAGCGACCTCGACGTGCATGGCGCGCGCCCCACCTGGGCCGATGGCGCCCAGGTGGGCGACCAGCCTCACGGTCCGCCCGCCCGCCGTGTT
>CAJYBQ010000092.1 GCA_913064755.1 uncultured Alphaproteobacteria bacterium | reverse complement strand
CACGAGGCGTTGTTGTTTGCTCGAGGTTTCCTGGGGCATCTTGGCGCGGACGGGCACGCGGCCGCGGCCGGTACGGTACGAGGCGGCGATGCCGGCCCGGCCCATGAGGGTGCCGCCGGTGGGGAAGTCGGGGCCGGGGATGATCTGCATGAGCTCGGTGAGCTCGATGTCGGGGTTGTGGATGACGGCGGTGATGGCGTGTCGCCCGGCGCGGCTTTCATGGAAATCGTTGAAACCTGCCGCGCCTGCCACAAGGACTACCGACTGCGCCGCTAGGTCGTTGCGCCGGCCGAAAAATGATTACGGATAGCCTATTGATTGCCCCTTTCGGCGCCCCATGTTTCGCCGGATTGGTCGGAATTTCATGACCAGGTTACGCGTTTCAGGGTGGGTCAGGGCGCAGTGAAAGCAGAGCAGAAACCACCACCGGCCCGGTTCGGGGCGGTGCTCGGTACCGGTTCGGGGAGCGTGCCGGTCTATTCCTCCGATTATGATACGGCCGACCGCCGGGAACTGCCGAATCGGCAGGCCTACCGGCACTATGTCGATGGCGTTTTCATGGGCCATAAATGGCAATGCGTCGAACTGGCGCGGCGCTGGATGTACCAGAACAAGGGCTACATCTTCGACGATATCGCCATGGCCTATGACATCTTCCGGCTGCGCCAGGTCAAGGTCATCGCCGACGGCACGGTGCTGCCTCTGCATTCGTTCCGCAACGGCGCCACGCGGCGACCGGAACCCGGCGCCCTGCTGATCTGGAACGCGGGCGGGGAATTCGCTGTGACGGGCCATGTCGCGGTGGTCAGCGAGGTGCTGGACGACCGGGTCCGCTGCATCGAGCAGAACGTGCATGACACGGTCTGGCCAGCGGGACAGAACTGGTCACGCGAACTGCCGATGCATCGCACGGCCGACGGCGGCTACTGGCTGGACTGCACCTATCACGATGGCAGCATCCTGGGCTGGGTGATCCAGACCGCCGACGCGACCGGGGCGGAAACGGACCTGGAGGACGACCCGGCGCTCTACGGCATCAAGCGCCAGACCCTGCAGGGCGCGCCAGCCGCCACGGCGCAGTGGCTGGACCCGTCCGATCCGATCCATGCCAGCTACATCGACCTGATGGGGGGCCAGGTGCTGTCGAAGGATCCGTCGGACCTGCACGCCTGGTACTGCATTAGCGAGCCCGGGATGCGGGAACTGCAGCGGGCCACCAACGTGTTGCACCGCATGTTCCTGCATGCCACCAACCACGTGCTGGAAGACGACGCGCTGCTGGCCCGCTTCAACCTGCCACCGGCCCTGTGGTCGCGCATACGCCAGTCCTGGAACAACCGCCGCAACGAGATGATCACCGGGCGCTTCGACTTCGCCATGCGGCCGGAGGGGCTGAAGGCGTATGAATACAATGCCGATTCGGCATCCTGCTACATGGAAGCCGGGTCCTTGCTGGGGCGCTGGGCCGATGCCTTCGGCTGCACCGACGGCCGCGACCCCGGTGCGCGCCTGCACGATCTGCTGGTGGAGGCCTGGCGGGGGGCGGCGATCGACGGCGTGCTGCACATCATGCGCGATGACAATATCGAGGAGACCTATCACGCGCTCTTCATGAAGCAGGCGATGGAGCAGGCAGGCATCACCTGCAAGACCGTGACCGGCGTCGAGGGGCTGCGCTGGGGTGATGGCGGCGAGGTCCTGGACGCGGAGGGCGTGCCGATCCGCTGGGTCTGGAAGACCTGGGCCTGGGAAACCGCGCTGGACGAGATCCGCGAGGACCTGGCGGAGGACGAGGAGAACCTGCGCCTGCATCGCACCATCGACCGCGCCACCCAGCCACCACGCATCGTCGATGTGCTGCTGCGCGAGAACGTGATGGTGTTCGAACCCCTCTGGACCCTGGTCACCAGCAACAAGGCGATCCTGCCGGTGGTGCGGGACATGTTCCCGTCCAGCCGGTTCCTGCTGAACACCGGGTTTGAACTGACCGAGGACCTGCGCAACGCCGGCTATGCCGCCAAGCCGATCGTCGGGCGCTGTGGTGCCAATATCGCGCTCTACAACCAGCGCGAGGACCTGGTGGCGGCGACGGAGGGCCAGTTCGAGAGCCGGGACACGATCTACCAGGAACTCTGGAAACTGCCCCGCGTCGCGGGCCGCAATGCGCAGATCCAGACCTTCTCCGTTGCCGGTGCCTTCGCCGGCGCGGGTATCCGTCTCGACCCCGCCCTGATCATCACCACCGACAGCGACCTGCTGCCCCTGCGCGTGCTGCCCGACGCGGAGTTCCTGGCCCGCGTATCGGACTGAAAGCTGCCGCCCCGAAAAGCCTGTCGGGTCAGGCGGCACGGCGCTGATCAAGGGATTTCCTGCATCCACGGCCGGACAATGATTCCGGAGATACCGGTTGTAACGCCTCTTCGGCATGGCATCATGATGGCCTGACTGGACTGAGGAGGTTCGATGATGCACGCATTCTCCGCCCGTCGACACGTGGTCAACAGTGTTGCCATGCTGGCAGTTGCCTGCGTTCTCGCGGCCTGCGGCGCAGGCGATTTCCAGAAGCCGGTTCAGCAGTTCGCCCAGGGCGTCGGTGACACGCGGGAGGCGCTGAAGTCACTCAGTGCCGAGATGGGTGAGCGCGCCCGGGCGCGAATGGATGCGAAGATCGGCGATCCCGGCACGTTCATCGGCGCCAGAAGCGGCGAGTGCCTCGTCGAAGGCAACCAGCGATGCCGTATCGAGGTGGGTGGAGAGACCTACCCGCCCGAAACCCGGATCAGGGACATCCTGGAGATCTTCGACCTGCTGGGGCGATATGCCGACAGCCTGAACACCATCGTCACCCGGAAGACCGCCGAGGCGGTGACGGCAAGTGCCGGGGAGACCCTGGGCCATGTCGCCGTGATCGCCGAGAAGGCGGGCCTGGGCGGCAGCCTGGACGACGCGACCGTGCAGGGCAACGTCAAGAATGCGCTGGGATTCCTGGCCGGTGAATACGTGGATTACGTGAAGGTCAGCGCCCTGAAGGACGCGACGGGCAAGGCGCAGGAGCCGATCAGGGCGATAGGCGACCTGTTTCGCCGCGCGAATGTCTTCCTGGGTGACATCGGCCGCGCGGAACAGGTCCGTCGGTTCGACCAGAAGATGAACGACCTGCAGGATGCGCGGGAGTCCGGTGACGTGGCGAAGGCCCGGCGTCTGCTGGCCGAGGCCGGTGAATTGGCCGAGGCCATCGACAGGTCGACCGATCACACGCCCGCTGCCGTGGTCGCGGCGATGGTCGCGTCGCACGACGCCCTGGTCGAGGCGCTGAGACGCGATGAACCGTCCCTGGCCAACCTGCACGCACAGATGCAGCGTTTCGTGGCAAAGGGCGAGGAACTGAAATCCCTGGTGGAAGCCTTCCTGAAATAGACCCTGGCCGGATAGGAGGAAACGATGTCACGCGAAACCGTCGAAGAGATCCTGGTGGATGCGAACGCGGCACGTGCAGCGCTGGCCGAGCTGGAACTTCTCGTCCAGAAGGAAATTCAGGACATCAACCGGCAGGCGGCGGATGAGGGGCGCTGGCCGAATGCCGAGGAGAAGGAGCGACGCAAGCAGTTGCGCGCCCGGAAGGCCCAGGTAACCGAGAGCTTCAGGCAACTTGCCGACATCACCATGATGCGCCTGGATGCCTCGGAAGACGTGCAACGGATCATCGACCGCATGCGGGAAGTGAACGAGGACCTTGCCGACGACCTGGAAGACCTGAAGCGCATCGAGGGGATGGCGGAAAAGGCGGCAAGGGTCGCGGGCATTGTCGCCAGGATCACGGAGAAACTCGCCAGCCTGGTGACCTGATCGACCGTGTTCTCGCCGCCCCCGTCCTACCGTCCCGTGAACGTCGCAGGGCGCCGCTCGATCATGGAGGCGAGGCCTTCGCGGGCGTCGGCGGTGCCGGAAAGTTCGGCGACGTTGCGGGCTTCCTCCGTGAAGCAGGCTTCGACCGGCAGGGCCTTGCCCTGGCGCAGCAGGCGTTTCACGGCGGCCTGGGCCATGGGCGGGCCGCTGGCCAGTTCGGTCGCCAGCGCCATGGCGGCGTCCAGCAGATCGGCGTCGGGCACCACCCGGTTGACGATGCCGAGGTCCCGGGCCTCCGCCGCCGTCATGGTCGGGTTGGTCAGCAGGATCTCCATGGCCTTGCGATGACCGACAAGGGCGGGGAGCGTCGCCGTTGTCCCGGCGTCCGGTGACATGCCGACCTTGGTCGCACCGGCCAGGAACTTCGCGCTCTCCGCGGCCACGACCAGGTCAACGGCGCAGGCCATGCCGAAGCCACCGCCGCCGGTCGCATAGCCCTGGATGGCGGCGATCACCGGTGCATCCAGCCGCATCAGGGCCTGCGCCGCGTCCTGCAGCAGGGCCGTCGCCGTGCGGATATGGGCCGGCAGCCTTTCCCCCTTCGACGCGAATTCCTTGATGTCGCCCCCGGCACAGAAGTTCTTGCCCGCACCGGTCAGCAGCACGGCGCGCACGTCCTCGCTGCCATGGCAGATCATGATGGCCTGGTAGAGGTCGCGCAGCAGGCCGTTGTTCATGCCGTTGGCGTCGTCGGGCCGGTTCAGGCGGATATGGGCGATGCCGTCCGACAGGCTCAACAGGACGTTGCCATCACCGACGGGTTCGGTTGGTAGGGTCATTGGTTTATCTCCAGGGGTCTTCGTATGTGGTCTGTTCCATCCCTCTTCCGGCCACCCGTTTCCGGACACGCGCGTGGGCGGCCGGGAGCGGGATGGAAAAGGCGTCAGATCAGGAACGATAGCGTGAACAGCGGCTTGTCGTTGTTGACCAGTGCGACCTTCTTGCGGGCCATGCGGTATCCATCCGGGTGCGGCCGCAGCAGGTACTCGGTCCGTGCGGCCCAGGTGGTCTCGCCCCTGAGGCTCGATTCGTGGACCATGACGTTGCAGCCGACATGCACCACGTCATCGTCCTGCCCCAGCACCTCCACGTTGGTGACGAAGTGGCGGATGGCGGATTTCGGATCCTGCGTGTAGCGCTTGCCACTCAGCAACTGGCGCACCCTGACACCGATGCGGGACCGGTTGTCATAGATGATCGACATCTGCGCTTCCGGATCGATGTCATCGCCATTGGCGGGCAGCCAGTAGATGCCGTCATCGTCCCAGAGCGCTTCCCACGCCGCGTATTCATGGGTGTCCTGCAGGCGGGCCTCCATGAAGATGAACTGCTCCACCCGGCGCAACAGGTCCGGTTCCACCAGCATCATTCCCATCAGATCGCCTCCATCAGCTGGCGGTAATGGCGCCAGATTCCCCTGGACGGCACCTCGTCGGTGGCGTGGCCGACCCGGAAACCATCCGCGTCCACCCGTTCACGATGCTCGCCGCGCGCCAGGTAGAGCCATTCCGGGTCGCGCGAGAGGACGCCCCTGTGCGTGCGCTCGTACATCTCCGAATCATCGGCGAGCAGGAAACCGGCGGGGCCGACCGAGCCCATGGTCTGCTGGCGCAGGCGGCGGTTCATGTCCGGCGCGCCCTTGAACTGCAGCGCCGTCACGTGCTGCACGGTGTCGTCGACGGCGCGGGGCTGCAGCACGAAGATCTGGATTTCCGCCACGAACAGGTTGGGGAAGATCATGACGTGCGGGGTGCCGTCGATCATGACCTTGCGGGCCTTGTCCGGCCCGTGATGCTGCTCCATGGCCGCGACGTAATCGGGCAGGCGTTCGGCGGTGGTGCCGAACCAGCTCAAGGGTTGGTCACGCAGCCGGAATTCCGGACGCAGGTCCAGCTCCGTATGGCCGTTGCCGAAATCCCGCGTCAGGGCCGTGGATTTCGAACCGTAGAGGCTGCCGATCCCGCTCTCCGTCACCTTGAAGACCGAGGCATGGACGAAGGCCGGGTGATAGCCGTCCGTCTCGTTCTCCAGGATGAACTTCCAGTTCGCCTTCACCCGGTGCTGCAGGAACCCGGCGGTGATCTCCACCTCGCCCGTGGGGGAGGTGTCACACAGCCGGTCGAGGGTTTCCGCCGCACCGCCCAGGTGTTCCTCCAGGGTCGGGCCATCCGCCGCGAAGGACCCGAAGACAAAGCCGCGATAGCTGGCCACGCGGGTCACACGGCCCAGCGACAGGGCGGACAGGTCCTGCCCGTCGTAGCCGTCGGCGAAGGCCGTGGCCTGCAAGGTGCCGTCGCTGGAGAAGGTCCAGTTGTGGAACGGGCAGGTGAACTTCCGGGCATTGCCGCGGGGTTCGGTGCAGACCTGGTTGCCACGATGGGGACAGCGGTTCTGCAGCAGGTTGACCTGGCCGTCCGCGCCCCGGGTCATGATGATCGGCTGCGGCCCGATGGACTTCATCACGAAGTCGAAGGCGTTCGGCACCTCGCTCTCGTGCCCCACGTAGACCCAGGTCCGATACCAGATCCGGTCCAGTTCCATGCGGAAGACATCCGCGTCGGTGTAGAGCGATCCATGCACCCGGTCTGGCTTGATCAGGTCCTGCAGGTCCGGCTGCAGCGGTCGGGCGGTCACGTTCATCTGTCAGGTCCTCGGGCTTTTTCCGTGCTGGTCTGTCGTTTCGCGGTTTATTCATTGAACGGCTGTCCGGTTTATAATAGAAACAATGAAACACCGCAACACCGAAGGTCCGTCACGAAACCGACAAGGACCCGACGGGGACCCGCCAACAGGGAGGCAACGAATGACCACGAGCACCGCCGACATGCTGCACCCGGAGATCGAGGCGCTGGAACACGATGACCTGCAGGCCATCCAGCGGACCAAGCTGACCGCGCTGGGCAAACGGCTTTCGGCCGCGCCGGAATGGGTGGCGCATTTCGGGGAATCGGGCATGAAGCCCGATGACCTGGCCGACCCGCAGGCGCTGTCGAACCTCGCCTTCCTGCAGAAATCGCAACTGCGCGAGCGCTATCCCTTTCCGATGCTGGGCATCGACGGGGCGAAGGTGGACCGGTTCTGTGCCACGTCCGGCACCACGGGCCTGCCGGTGCTGTTCGGCTATACCCAGCGTGACATGCAGGAACTTCTGGCCAACCAGGTGGCGCGGCAGCTGTACGCCCATGGCTGCCGTCCGGGGGACCGGGGATACAATGGCTTCGGCTTCGGCCTCTGGGTCGGCGGGCTGGCCTACGACCTGGGGATGGCAAGGCTGGGGATGACCAATTTCCCCGTCGGGCCGGGCCGCAGCGACCTGGTGGTCGAATGGATGCGCGACATGGAATGGTCGCTCGCCACCGTGTCGCCGGTATTCCTCGCCACGCTGATCCGCACGTCGCGCGAAAAGGGCATCGACCCGAAGACGGACTGGAAACTGAAGCAGGCGGTGATCGGTGGCCAGTCGGTCTCCCTCGCCTTCCGCGACGAACTGGAAGCGGAACTGCCGGCAGATTTCAAGACCTACAACACCTATGGCACCACGGAGGCGGGTGGCCCGATCGTCGCCGCGTCCTGCCCCTGGAGCCACGCCCGCGACGAGATGCACCTGATCAACGAGGACACGGTGCTGACCGAGATCCTGGACCCGGAAACATTCCAGCCGGTGGGACCGGGGGAAGTCGGCGAGATCGTGGTGACCACCCTGGACAAGCAGGCATCGCCCGTCGTGCGCTGGCGCACCCGCGACCTGGTGCGCCTGTCGGAGCACCCCTACGATTTCCCCTGTGGCCGCAAGGGCATGCGCAACATCGGGCGCATCATCGGACGCTCCGACGACATGCTGAAGGTACGCGGCGTCATCGTCTATCCGTCACAGGTGGAAGACGTCATCGCCACGACCCCCGGCACGGTGAAGGAAGCCTGGCAGATCTACGTCGACACGCCGGGCAGCGCGCCGAAACAGATGGTCGTCGCGATCGAACGGGAAAGAAGCTACAACGGCGCCGACAATGAACTGGCGGAGGCCGTCGGGCGCAGCCTGACCAGTCGGCTGGGCCTGAAGGTGCCGGTCGAATGCCATCCGGAGGGCACCCTGCCCCGTTACGAGGCCAAGGCACAGCGGGTCCTGGTCCGCGACTGACGGGAGGCCGTTGCCAGCCGACGCCTCGATCGAAACTGCGCCAGTCGGCAGACAGGCCTGAACGGAAGAGCAGATGGCACGCAGGCAGGCAGAAAATTACGGGCAGATCCGGCGGGACATCATGGCAGTCACGGCCAGCGTGTTCGCCCGGCAGGGCTATGCGGCGACCACCATCGCGGACCTGGCGACGGCGAACGGCATTTCACGCGGGCTGCTGTACCACTACTTCGCGTCCAAGGAAGCCTTGCTGCAGGAAATGCTCAACGCGCACCTGGACATGATGCTGGATGCAGCCCGTGCCGCCTCGACGGCGGGCGGGACACCGGAAGCCCGCTTCCGCGCCACCGTCGATACCATCGTGGCCATCAATGCCGGCTCCCGCGATCTGCAGGTGGTCCTGCTGCACGACCTGCAGAACCTCGGCGTGGCGGAACGGACGGAGATCATCGCCAAGCAGCGCCAGATCATCGCCGTCCTGCGCGACCTGATCCGCGATTGTGACCACACGGGTCAGATCGAACCCCGGACCCTGATGGCCCACACCATGATGTGCGTCGGCATGATCAACTACACGTACCTCTGGTACGATCCCGATGGCCCGGTACCGCCCGGTGAATACGCAGCGATGGTGGCCGACACCGACCTGGCCGGGCTCGGCGGTCGGCCGGATTCCGACTGACAGCGACCCTCGCGACGCCATCGAGGGCGGTTTCAGGCCAGCGGCTTGACCGGTTTCAGCCATTCCCTGATAGCGGGCACGGCCACGACCTCCTGCTCCGGCCAGCGGAAGGCGGTCAGCTTTCCGCCGAAGACACAACCGGTATCGATGCAGACCACGTTGTTGGTCCGCGTCACCTCGGCCATGGGCGTGTGACCATGCACGACGGTGGCCGTTCCGCCATCGTCCGCCGCCCAGTCCGCCCGCACCGGCAGCCCACGCGCACCGGCTTCCCCGGTCGTCTTGCCGCCGAG
>CAJYBQ010000091.1 GCA_913064755.1 uncultured Alphaproteobacteria bacterium | reverse complement strand
AAGATCAGCGACCCGTTGCGGAAGATGCCGATCTTCGTGACCCCGGCCCCCAGGTCGATGACGACCGAGCCCAGGTCCCGTGCATCCCAGCTGAGACAACCCAGCCCGGCCGCGTAGGGTGCCGCGACGAGGTCGACCGGTCGCAGCAGGCACCGTTCAATGCACATCTTCAGGTTCCGCTGCGCACCCTGCGCGGCAGACAGCAGGTGCACGCGGGCGCTGAGACGGCGACCGAGCATGCCGCGGGGGTCCTGGATTCCGGTTTCCCCGTCCAGCGCGAAGCCGATGGGGATCGCGTGCAGCACGGACCGCTCCCCCTGCTCCTCGCGGGTTCCGGCAAGCTGCAGCAGGCGGCGCACGTCCTGGTCCGTGATCGGACGGTCGGGGGCCGCGATCTCCACCTCCGTCACATGGCTGGATGGCAGGCCGCCGGACAGGGAGACGAAGACATCTTCCACCGCCACCCCGGCCTTCCGCTCCGCCTGGTCCACCACGTCCCGGATGGCGCCCTCGGCGGCATTCATCTCCGTGATCACGCCACGGCGCAGCCCCTCGGCGCGGCGGCTGGCGGCGCCAAGCACGCGATAGCCGTCATCCAGCGGCAGCGCGACCGCACAGCTTACCTTGCTGGATCCCACGTCCAGTGCCGCGATGACCTGTGATCGTCCGTTCGCCATTATGCTCCGACCTCTATCCGGTCCCGATCCGCGTGCTGCATGATCAGGTCTCCTGTTCCCGCAGCGTTTCAGCGCCGCTTGCATCCTTGCCCCGAACGATCACGCGTCCGGGAAGCCGCATGTCGACAAGACCCACGTTCGTGCCCAGCAGGTGCCTGCGGTGCCGCGGTTCATCCAGGTGCTGCCAGGCAATCGCCGGGTCCTGTTCCGGCAGGCTGACGGTGATGCCGTTGTCCAGCGTCACGTCCCAGCGCCGCTCCCTGATCAGGCTCGCCGACTGCACCTGGCGGGCCAGCCGCGGTGACTGCTCCAGCAGGTCCAGCAGTTCCGCCGCGCGCACGTTGGCGCCGGGGCCGATGACCCGCGGCAGGCGGCGGAAGCGATGCCCCACGTCGGCCAGGATGATGGTGCCCTCCCGATCGATCAGGGTCGTCCGCCCGTCCCGCTGCCAGCGGGCGAAGGGTTCGCGTTCGGTGATGGTGACATGCAGACGATCCGGCAGGTGCCGCTGCACCTCTGCCGTCGCGATCCAGCCGATGCCTTCCAGGCGGTCCTGCAGCTCATCCAGGTCGAGGCCGAGGATCGGGTCACCGATCTGCACCCCCAGGGCGCGACGCAGTGCCCGCGATCCGGCATGGCTGCGGCCCGACAGGGTGACTTCCGCCACCGTCAGCCCGGTTGCGCGATAGACGTCGTCGACACCCCGGCCCAGCGCCGCGAACGCCTGCGCGTGCCAGCCCTGGCGGATCCCGTAGCCGGTTGTCAGGATGACGGCCAGCACCAGCCCGAGCGCGACCCAGCTGCCGATCCGGCGGCGCTTGACCCGGCGCGGCATGGTGCGCGGCTGCTTGCCCGGATTCTGTGCCGCCCTGGCTGCCCTTGCATCCTGGACGGGACGATCGGCCGCCCTGGCGTTCAACGATCGCATGATGCGTCCTCCACCAGTCGGGCACACAGGGTCTCGAAGCTGATGCCCTTGTGCAGCGCGATCTCCGGCGCAAGCGACGTCGGCGTCATGCCGGGCTGGGTATTGACCTCCAGCAGGGACAGGTACGCCGGACCATCGCCGGTATCGTCGTATCGCAGGTCGGCGCGGGTGATGCCGCGGCAGCCGAGCAGGCGATGCGCCTGCAGGGAGATCTCGCAGGCGGCGCGATAGTCCGCTTCCGGGATCGGCGCGGGCATGATGTGCCGCGACCCGCCGGGCGCATATTTCGCCTCGTAGTCATAGAACTTGCCCGGCGAGAGGATCTCGATGGCCCCCAGCACCTCGTCGAACGCCACGGCCACCTGGATCTCGCGCCCGGGGATGTAGCGTTCGACCAGCACCGCCGCGTCCGGGTCACCGGTTTCCAGCGGCGGGATGTTGTCGCCCTCCAGGATGATGTCGACCCCGACCGACGACCCCTCGTTGATCGGCTTGATGACCATGGGCGCGGTCCAGTCCGCCCGTGCAGCCAGCGCACGGCGGGTCAGCACCTCGCCATCGGGCGTCGGTATCCCCGCCTCCCGGAACAGCGCCTTCGCAGCGGGCTTGTTGATCGCGATGGCAGAGGCCAGCACACCGGAATGGGTATAGGGGATGCCCATCATTTCCAGCATGCCCTGCACCGTGCCGTCCTCGCCGAAGCGGCCATGCAGGGCATTGAAGACCACGTCCGGGGCAACCTCCGTCAGCCGCGTGGCCAGGCTGCGGTCCACGTCGATGCGCGTGACGCGATAGCCGCTGGATGAAAGGGCGTCGGCACAGGCCGCGCCGGTGACCAGGGAAACCTGGCGTTCCACCGACCAGCCGCCCATCAGGACTGCAACGTGTTTCATGCCCCTCCCCCGATCCTGTCTGCAGATGTCGCGTGAATGCCGATGCGCCGGATTTCCCAGCGCAGCGTGACACCCGATGTCTCGAGCACCCGCCGGCGCACCGTGTCGCCAAGCGTTTCCAGGTCGGCCGCCGTGGCGTTGCCCCGGTTGATCAGGAAATTGCAGTGCTGCTCCGACACCTGCGCGTCACCGACAACCAGGCCACGACAGCCCGCCGCGTCGATCAGTTCCCAGGCCCTGGCGCCGGGCGGATTGGCGAATGTGGACCCGCCCGTGCTGGACGTGACCGGCTGCGACAGGTTGCGGTCGGCACTGACCTGCTGCATGCGCTGCGCGATGGCGTCACGGTCGGCGGGGGTGACCCGGAACAGGGCCTCGATGAAGATCACGTCGTCAGGGGCACCGCAATGGCGATAGCCAAAGCCCAGGTCCGCCGTCAGCGAACTGCCGATGTTTCCACCGGCATCGATCCAGCGGGCAGCAACCAGGACATCCTTGATCTCGCTGCCATAGGCGCCCGCGTTCATGCGCAGCGCACCGCCGACCGACCCGGGCACCCCACGCAGGAATTCCAGCCCCGACAGGCCCGCGTCCCTGGCCATCATCGACAGCTTCACGTCGCTGAGGCCGGCACCGGCGCGGATCAGGGTCTCGCCATCCGCCGCGATCACCTCGAAATCGGCGAAGCCGCGGCCAAGCCGGATGGTGACACCCGGAATGCCGCCGTCGCGGACCAGCAGGTTCGATCCGACACCGATCACGGTCACCGGCACGTCGTCCGGGCAGGCCTGCAGGAAATCAACCAGGTCCTGGCGGTCCGCCGGGCGGAACAGCACTTCCGCAGGCCCACCGACGCGGAACCAGGTCAGGTCACGCAGGGGCGCATCGACGACATAACGGCCACTGACCGATGGCAGTCGATCGATCAGGTTGTTGCGGGTGATCGGGGTCATGGCGTTCACTTCGATCCCCCCTGCAAGGCACGCAGGGCTTCCGGCAGGGCATTGGCCCAGAGCGAAATGCTGCCCGCACCCAGGCAGACCACCAGGTCACCGGGCCGGGCGATATCCATGATCGTCCGCGCCAGGTCCTCCGGCGCGGCCAGGGCATATACCTCGCGGTGGCCACGCTGGCGCAGGCCGTCCAGCAGCGCATCACGGTCCGCGCCCTCGATGGGCTGCTCGCCGGCAGGGAAGACATCGGTCACGACCACCGCGTCCGCGTCGTTGAAGCAGGTGCAGAAATCCTCGAACAATGCCGCGAGCCGGCTGTAGCGATGGGGCTGTGCCACGGCGATGACGCGCCCGTCCGTCGCATTGCGGGCGGCCTTCAGCACCGCGTCGATCTCCACCGGGTGATGGCCGTAGTCGTCGATGACGGTGATGCCGCCGGCCTCCCCCGTGCGGGTGAAGCGACGCTTGACGCCCGCGAATTTCGCCAGCCCCGCGACGATGGTCGCGTCCGGCACGCCCAGTTCACGCGCCACGGCGATGGCGGCGAGGCTGTTCAGGACATTGTGGTTGCCGGGCATCGGCAGGACCAGCCCGTCGATCATGCCCTCGGTCCCGGTGCGGCGGTCGCGGAAGGCCACGTCGAAATGCGCCGATCCGCCTTCGAAGCGCAGGTTCACCGCGCGGACATCCGCCTGGGGACTGAAACCGTAGGAAACGATCCGCCGGTCCGTGATCCGCCCCATCAGGGCCTGTACTTCCGGGTGATCGACGCACATCACCGCCGCGCCGTAGAACGGGATGTTCTCCAGGAACGACAGGAACGCATCGCGGATCTCGTCGAAGTCGCTGTAATAGTCCAGGTGCTCCGGATCCATGTTGGTGACGATGGCGATGGTCGCGGGCAGTTTCACGAAGCTGCCGTCGGACTCATCGGCCTCCACCACCATCCATTCGCCGGCACCCAGCCGCGCGTTGGTGCCATAGGCATTGATGATGCCGCCGTTGATCACGGTCGGGTCCAGCTCCGCGTGGTCCAGCAGGGCGGCAACCATCGACGTGGTTGTTGTCTTGCCGTGGGTCCCCCCCACCGCGACCGACCATTTCAGCCGCATCAGTTCGGCCAGCATCTCGGCCCGGCGGACAACGGGGATCAGCCGTTCCCGCGCGGCCTTCACCTCGGGATTGTCCGGCTTCACGGCCGAGGAGATCACCAGCGCCCCGGCATCGCCCAGGTTGGCACCGTCATGGCCGATGGCGACGCGGATACCCAGCCCGCGCAGCCTCTCGACGTTTGCATTGGCAGAGATATCGCTGCCCTGCACCGCGTAGCCGAGATTGTGCATGACCTCGGCAATGCCGCTCATGCCGATGCCGCCGATGCCGACGAAGTGGATTGCGCCAATGTCCATGGGGTTGCGAGTCATGGGCGCTCATCTCCGATTGTCTGTCCGGCACCGATCTTCTCGACCAGGTCGGCAAGGTCGCTGGCGGCGTTCAGCCTCGCGCTGGTGCGGGCCGCCGCGGACATGCGGCCCAGCGCCGCCGGGTCTTCCAGCAGGGCCATGACGGAACGCATGCAGGTGGCGCGGTCGAACCGGACGTTCGGCACGGTCCAGGCCGCGCCACAGGCGCGCGCTGCCTCCGCATTCGCGCTCTGATGATCGTCCGCCGCGTGGGGATAGGGCACCAGGATCGCGGGACGGGCCGCGGCGGCGAGTTCGGTCACGGTCGATGCACCGGAACGGGCGATCACCAGGTGGCTGTCCGCCAGGTGCCGGGGCATGTCATCGAAGAATGTCTCCACCGTCGCCGACATGCCGGCATCCGAATAGGCCGCGCGGACACGGCCCAGGTCTTCCGGCCGGGCCTGCTGCGTCACGTGCAGGCGTCGGCGCAGGGCTTCCGGCAGGTCGCCCAGGGCACCGGGGACCACGTCGGAGAATATCCGCGCGCCCTGGCTTCCGCCGAAGACCAGGATCCCGATCGGCGTATCCCCGCGCGGGTCTGGGGCGACATAGGCGGCTTCACCCACGGCGGCGACGGCACCGCGCACCGGGTTGCCCACCAGCACGGTCGGCCCGGTTGCGGCGCGCGTGTCGGCAAATGACAGGGCCAGCGCGGCAGCATGGCGCGACATGCGGCGGTTGGCGCGACCCATGTGGGCATTCTGTTCGTGCAGCACCGTCGGGATACCCATCGTCTGGGCCATCTGGACCGTCGGCAGGGACGCATAACCGCCGAAGCCGACGACAGCCGCGGGGCGCAGGGTCCGCAGGATCGCCCGCGCATCCAGCAGGCCGAGTGCCAGCAGCAACGCCGCGCGGGCGCGGTTCAGCAGGCCCCCGACCGGCGCGGCGGCGCGAATGACGCGTACGCTGATGCCGGGGAAACGATCGGCCAGTCCACTGGCGCGTGCATCGGTGACCAGCACCAGGTCGCGGCCGCGTCGCAACAGTTCCTCTGCCAGCGCCTGCGCCGGGAACAGGTGGCCACCGGTACCGCCCGCCGTCAGGACAAACGGGGGCAGGGTCGCGACAGTGCCGTTTGCTGCATCGGTCATCGCCGCACCTCCCCGCCTGCCTGGCCGGGAACCTGGCGACGCATCAGGGCCAGCAGGCAGCCCGCGGAAACCGACAGGGCGACCAGCGAGGATCCGCCGTAGGAAATGAAGGGCAGGGTCATGCCCTTGGTCGGCAACAGGTTCAGGTTGACGCCGATGTTCACGGCGGCCTGCAACCCGAACAGGGTCAGGAAGCCGGTGCTGGCGAGAACGATGAACAGGTCGCCCTCCCCCCGCATCCGCCAGAGGCCACGCACGACCACCAGCGCGAACAGCAGGATGCCCAGGATGCAGGCGATGGCCCCGAACTCCTCCGCCGCCACGGCAAAGATGAAATCGGTATGGCCGTCGGGCAGCAGGTACTTCACCTCCCCCTGCCCCGGCCCGCGCCCGGTCAGGCCACCGGCCTCGAACGCTTCCATGGCGCGGCGCACCTGGTAGTTCTCCGCCGCCGGGTCGAGGAAGCGGTCGAACCGCGATCGCACGTGATCGAACGCGTGGTAGGCGCCGAACATGGCCGCTCCGCCCAGCGCCAGCAACAGGCCGACCATCAGCATCGGCATCCCGGCAACGAAATACTGCGCCGCCCAGACACAGGCGATGACCAGCGACATGCCGATATCGGGCTGCAACGCCAGGATGGCGATGATCGCGAGGCACAGCCCGGCGGACACGCCGACGCCGGGCAGCACCGGGTCACGCCGTCCCGCGGCCATCAGCCAGGCCGAGACGATGATGAAGGTGGGCTTCAGGAATTCCGAGGGCTGGATCGACAGCGGGCCGAGGCGCAGCCAGCGCGAGGCACCGTTCACCTCGTGCCCGATGACATGGGTCGAAAGTGTTGCCAGGAGGACCAGCGCGAACAGCGCGATGGCATAGCGCCGGATCGTCTCCACGCTCAACATCGACAGGCCGACCAGGCAGATCAGGGCCGGCAGGACATAGGTCAGCTGCCGCTTCACGAAATGGAAATGTTCCAGGTCATTGCGCAGCGCCGTTGCCGGGCCCGCAGCCAGGGTCAGGGTGATGCCGAACGCGATCAGCAGCAGGAAGACGACCAGCGTGAAGCGGTCGATCGTCCACCACCAGCGCCCCAGGACGGAGGTATCCGTACGCCCGAAACCGATCATGCCGGCACCTCCCCTTCGATCAGGGGGGTGACCAGGGCGCGGAAAGCGTCGCCCCGCGCCTCGAAACTGGCGAACTGGTCAAAGCTGGCACATGCCGGCGACAACAGGATGACGCCACCACCGTCGGCCAGCGCGTCGTCATGCGCCTGCCGGATGGCCCGGTCCAGGGTGCCGCTCGGCACGCAATCGGTACGGCCGGACAGTTCCACGGCGAACCGTGCCTCGGCCATGCCGATCAGGTAGGTCCGTTTCACCCGGTCAAGGAACGGCAGCACCGGGTCAAGCGGGCCATCCTTGGGCTTGCCACCGGCGATCCAGTAGATCCGCTGGAAGGCGGCAAGCGCACGGGCCGCGGCCTCCGGGTTCGTGGCCTTGGAGTCGTTGTAATAGCTGATCCCGTCCCGCTCCCCGATGCGCTCGATCCGATGCGGCAGGCCGGGGAAGCTGGCAATTCCGGATGCGACAAGGGATGCGGAGACACCGAGCGCCTGGCAGGCAGCGACGGTTGCCGCCGCATTCTGGTGGTTATGGGTGCCGGGCAGGCTGCCGTGCCCGTTCAGGTCGGCAACCAGCAGGCCGTCGGCAAAGATGCGCCCGTCCAGCACGTAGACCGCCCCGGGACGCGGGCGGCCGACCGCGATGGGCCGCGTTGCCAGGCCCGACACGCGCTCCAGCACCTCCACGAGGTCGCGCCCGTAGCGGTCGTCGATGCCGACGATGGCCGTGTCGCCCGCCCCCATCCGGGCGAACAGCTTCCGCTTCACGGCGACATAGCCCGCCATGCCACCGTGGCGGTCCAGGTGATCGGGGGAGATATTGAGCAGGATGCCCACTTCGGGCCGCAGCGAGGGTGTCAGGTCGATCTGGTACGAAGACAGTTCCAGCACGTGGATGCGGTCCGGCGTGGCCGGGTCCAGCGCCAGCACCAGATGGCCCGCGGCGGACGGGCCGCCATGGCCGTGATAGGAGGCCTCGGCCTCTGGGCTGAAATCGCCGCCGGAAAGGCCGGCCGCCAGAATCTCCACCATCATGGCGATGGCGCCGCCCTTGTAGCCGCCGAACGGCAACTGCACGCCTTTTAGGATTTCGGCGGGATCGGTCGTGGGCTGGCCACCGGGGCCAAGGCCCCAGCCTTCAGGCACAGAATGGCCATCGCGGGCGGCGATCATGATTTCACCACGAGCCGCCGCGCTCGACGCCTGATCCCACACCATGGGCGGCCGGCCAGGACGCGGCACGGCGAACGACATCGGATTTGTGCCGAACAGGGGTTTATCGCCGCCGGCCGGCGCCACGAAAGCGCGGGAATTGACGAAGCTCATGGCGACCAGCCCCGCTTCGGCCAGCGGTTCAACGTCGGGCCAGAGGGCGGCGAAATGGGCGCTGTCGCCTATGGCGAGCGCCGCCACGCCTTGGGACTTCGCCTTTTGAATGAGCATTGGCCGGCCAACCTGCATCGCCAAGGGCGCCATGCCGTTGTCGGCCTGGACCCGGACGACCCCCGGCGCCACGTCAATCGCCTTGGGCGCCGCTTTGTCGTTCACACCGCCCGCTTTCTGAGCGCTGCAATAGCCGGGGCAGCGGAAGATTCCATGGCTGGCGCAGCCGTCCCGGTCCGCGTCCCGCATGTTCGCGGCGGTCGCTTCGGCGTTCGGCCGATCTGCGCCGGACGCGATCAGCGCCCGCAGCATCAGGTCGAAATGCGTCTCAAGCGAAAGATTGACGGTTTCGGCGGCCATCAGCAGCGGCCTTTCACATATGCGCCCAGTTCCTGAATTGCATCGCGGCTTTGCTGCAATAGCGGCGCGAATATGTGCCAGCTGTGAGGCATGCCCGGCCACCCCGCGTAATCTATGTCGACGCCTGCGTGACGCGCGCGCGTAGCGAGGCGCCGGCTATCGTCCAGCAGCGGTTCGGCCGGGACGACCTGCCCCACCAACGGCGGCAGGCCGCCGCGCGCGGCGCAGACAGGGCCGCGTAGCGGGCGGCGTGGTG
>CAJYBQ010000090.1 GCA_913064755.1 uncultured Alphaproteobacteria bacterium | reverse complement strand
CACCACCCTGGTGCTGGCCGGGCCGCGGGCGCGCGAGACCCTGATGACCCTGTCGACGCTGGACCTGCATCCGCGCGGTTTCACGACCGGCCAGGTTGCCGGTACCACGTTCGGCCACGCCCTTGGCTGGCTGGTCCAGACCGCCGACGATGACGCGGACGGCGGCCCGGTGTTCGAGATACTGGTGCGCTGGTCGCATGCCGATTACCTGTTCTGCGAACTGACCCACGGTGCCCGCGCCTTCGGCATGCCGGAATCGCGGCCGCTGGGCGGCGAACTGATGGAACTGTAGGGTGCGTCGCCGGAAAACGGCGTCATCGAAACCCGCGTGAACCCGCCCCGTGACCGGGGCGGACAACAGGCCGCTGTCGAATGACTTGCCAAGTCGTGGTCATATTCTGCATATTTTCCCGGATGGTTTCGCCAAGCAAGAGCGCGGCGGATTAAATGGGAACATGGTGAGGACTACCCATCAGGGACCGAGACCATGGCTGCCCCCGCAACTGTAAGCGGAAAGCGACACCCGATACGCCACTGGCCCCGCTGGCTGGGAAGGTGGGTGAAGCGTGGACCCGCGAGCCAGGAGACCTGCCATCACCGTCCGTGCGCGTTTTCGCACGTCAACTGTCAAACAACCGCACGGTGGGTGCGCGAAGGAGTTACCAAATGCATATCGAACCTGGCGTCGTCGACGGCGCGAAGATCGCCCTGAGTTTTGCCACGGCGGCCGGTGCTGCCGGCCTGGGTCTGAAGATGGCGCTGGATACCGTGCGCCATGATGGCGGCATCGGCGCGCTGGTCTCGCGCAGCGTCGCGACCACCGTTCTGGTGTTCTGTTTCTTCCAGGTGCTGCCGCATCACCCGGTTGGCGTGTCGGAGGTTCACCTGATCCTCGGGTCGACCCTGTTCCTGATGTTCGGTGCCGGACCCGCCGCCATCGGCCTGGCCTGTGGCCTGCTGCTGCAGGGCCTGCTGTTCGCGCCCTTCGACCTGCCGCAGTACGGCATGAACGTCACCACGCTGATCGTCCCGCTGTGGGGCCTGAGCCTGCTGGCCAGGAAGATCATCCCGGCGAAGACCCCCTATGTGGAAGTCCGGTATTCGCAGGTGCTGGCGCTGTCCGCGGCCTACCAGGGCGGCATCGTCGCCTGGGTGGCCTTCTGGGCGTTCTACGGCCAGGGCTTCGGTGCCGCCAACCTGGTTTCAGTCGGTTCCTTCGGCATGGCCTACATGGCCGTTCTGCTGGTCGAGCCGCTGGTCGACCTGGCCGTGCTGGCGATTGCCAAGGCATCGTCCGGCAGGAGCCCGATCCTGCAGAACCGTCTGCATCACGCCGCAGCCTGATTGCGCAATCCCCCGGCGCCACGGCGTCGGGGGGACTTGCCTGACTGCATGAATTCCGTCGGACCTGGCCCGGCGCGACTTCGACAGACTTCACCGGGGCCGGTTGCGCCTCGGCCGCCAGCTTCCGTATTCCGCATTCTTCGTCGTGGGGATACCGCGTTTCGCGGCCGTCAGATATCGTCCGTGCCGAAGCCCGGGATCAGTGTCGCGATCGGGTCGGCCGCGAAGAGCAGTTCGCAGCGTCTGCCCGCGATCTCCATGGCTTCGGTCGGCAAGGCACCCGTGCGGTCCGCGACGGCACTGGAAAGCGATCGAACGCACCGTTCGCGGGCCTGGGCCAGGGCCGCGGCCTCGTTCTGCTGCCGGGTGGGCGAGACGGGCTGCACGTCAAAGGCAGTCAGCGCCGAAAGTGCCACACCACAAAATGTGACACAGAACGTGACTCCAAGCAGAATTTGACGTGTTCGCCGGACTGACATGCTCTGGCAAGCTTCCTCGGGTGATGCGGTCGTGCCGCTTGCAGAAGGCTTCGCAAGTGCCGGGCCAGTCAACGGAAGCAATCATGCTCGAAACGCGGGGCAGGAAGAATGATCGACGTCACACCCCGTCAATGATTTCTCAATGAATGTTCCGGCTCCAGACCGGGCGGGGAATCGGGCTTCCGGAATTGTCTGGAAAAGCCGGGATGCGGATGTTACCCCGGATGCAAGCTGCCGGCCCGGTCGGGCCGGGGCTCCATTCCGATCAGCACTGATCCAGAGGACGACATGCCAGACACCCTGAGCCGCCGCATTCTGTACCCCCGGATCGACCCCTATGATCAGGGTTTCCTGGAGGTCTCGGATCGGCACACCATCCATTTCGAACAATGCGGCAACCCGTCGGGGAAGCCGGTGGTCGTGGTGCATGGCGGTCCGGGTGGTGGCAAGAAGCCCGACGACCGGCGCTACTTCGATCCGGAAGCCTATCGCGTGATCCTGTTCGATCAGCGCGGCTGCGGCATGAGCCGCCCGCATGCGGAACTGGAAGGCAATACGACCTGGGACCTGGTTGCCGACATGGAAAAGCTGCGCAGCTATCTGCGCATCGAGAAATGGCAGGTATTCGGCGGGTCCTGGGGCAGGGCGCTGGGCCTCGCCTATGCACAGACGCATCCCGACCGGGTGAGCGAACTCGTGCTGCGCGGCATCTTCACCCTGCGTGACGCGGAACTTCGCTGGTTCTACCAGGAAGGTGCCGGCGCGATCTTCCCGGACAGCTGGGAGGGGTACCTGGCCCCGATCCCGGAGGCCGAGCGGGGCGACATGATCCGTGCCTATTACAGCCGCCTGACATCCGACGACCGCGAGGTGCAGCTGGAAGCGGCCCGCGCCTGGAGCATGTGGGAGGGCGGGACCCTGAGCCTGCATACCGATCCGGGCCGGGTGAGCGACTTCGCCGACGCCGATTTCGCCCTCGCCTTCGCCCGCATCGAATGCCACTACTTCATCAACAAGGGCTTCTTCGAACATGATGGCTGGCTGATCGACAACGTCGACCGCATCCGCCATCTGCCCTGCACCATTGCGCAGGGGCGCTATGACGTCGTGACCCCGATGATGACTGCCTGGGCGTTGCACAAGGCCTGGCCGGAGGCGGATTTCAGGCTGGTGCCGGACGCCGGTCATGCCGGGTCGGAACCCGGCATCGTCGACGAATTGATCAGGGCGACTGACGCTTACCGTATGAGGGCCTGAAATACCCATGATTGATCTGAATTTCTCCGCACTGCTCTGCTCGCGCATCTGCCATGACCTGGTTGGTCCCATCGGGGCGCTTTCCAACGGCATCGAACTGATGGAACTGGAAGACGATCCGGCGATGGCGGGCGATGCGCTGGACCTGCTGAAGATGTCCGCCAGCAATGCCGCGACCCGGCTGAAGTTCCTGCGGCTGGTGTTCGGCGCGTCGGGCGGCGACGCCATGCCCCTCGCCGTGTCGGAGGCACGGGCGGCGGCGTTGGCATTCTATGCCGACCATCGCCTGACACTGGACTGGCCCGCCACGGACCAGGCCGATCCGGCCAAGAACCGCGTGCGGCTGCTGCTCAACCTGATCATGTCGGCCGCGTTCGGCATGGTCCGCGGCGGTACCCTGTCGGTTCACCTGTCCGAGGCGGAAGTGCGCGTGACCGGTGCGCATGATCGTGCCGAACTGTCCGATGAAGTGCTGTCGGCATTGACCGGCGCGCGGCAGGCAGCGACCGTGGAGGATGCCCGCATCATCGAGGCCTTTCATGCCGCCCTGCTGGCCGAGGCCGAGGGCATGCGCATCCAGGCCACCAATGGTGCCGGTCAGTTTGTCATTTCGGCCGCCTGAGTTATCTGGAGAGGCTGGCAACAGGAGACTGAGCGTGGACGCACTTGATCTGATCGTGAACCGGGCATCCGTGCCGCCGCGCCTGCACGAGGAAGCGGACCTGGACGATGCGGCACTGGAGCAGATTCTCGCGTCGGCGGTGACCGCCCCCGACCATGGCCTGCTGCGCCCCTATCGTTTCATCACCATCCGGGGAAAGGCGCGGGAGCGCCTGGGTGACGTCTTCGCCGAGGCGGCGCGGATCAGGAACCCGGATGCGGAACCCGGCACCATCGAGAAGGATCGCCAGAAACCCCTGCGATCCCCGGTCGTTGTCGCGGTCATTGCCTGCATCACCCCGGACCATCCGAAGGCACCCGAGATCGAACAGATACTGACCGCCGGCATGGCGGGCTACAACATGGTGCTTGCGGCACAGGCCATGGGGCTGGGTGGCATCTGGCTGACCGGCGCACCGACCTATGACGTGCATGTCCAGTCAGCGCTGGGTGTAAGGGCGTCGGAGGACCTGCTCGGCTTCATCTATCTCGGCCAGCCGAAACGCGACTTCAAGGCACCGCGCCGCCCGGACTGGCGTGATTTCGTCACCGCCTGGGGCGATGACGACTGACAGGGATGTTCCCGTCGTGGCCGCTGCAGGCTGCCCGGGCGAGAGAGATACGGGTCAGTCCTGGCTGTTGCGCCTGCGGAACACGGATTCCATCTCGCGACGGTAGGCGACGGTCGGGTCGTTCTCGTCGATGTCCACATCGTCGTAGGTGATCACCGCATCCTCCGCCATGTCGTGGCGCAGCCGGACACCATGGGCCAGCCCCAGTGGCAGGCAGTTGTCCATCAGGGAATCGTCGGCGCGCCGCAGCTTGCCGAACACGGTGAAGCCGCCTTCGCCGTCCAGCGTCTCCCCCGCCTTCAGCCCCCGCTTGGCCGTGGCCACGACATCACCGCGGAAGCCGTTGGCGCGCCCCGTCGGTTCGCCGCGCAGCGCGGCAGAGGCGACGGAGACGCCGAGTTCCAGCCCGATCAGGTGATAGGGACGCCAGAGGGCGGCATAGTCGCCGGTCGGGTCGGTCACCAGCCCGTAGTCGGAAAAGCAGTTGCGGACATATTCGTCCGGTGCCCGGAACGTGACGTAGACCCCCCAGCGGAGATCGTTGGGCACGGGCTGGCCGTCATGGGTCTCGCAGGACACAACCTCCACCGTGCCGTCCGTGTCGAGCAGGCCACCCACAGCGCGCGGACGCAACAAGGTGGACAGTTCGTTCACCGATGCGGGCGGGAACGCCAGGCCGCGACGTTCGGGCGTCAGGCGGCAGGCGTTGGACACGGCGGCCATCTCGATCGCCGACTTGGTGCCGTCCAGGAACGAATTGAACATCTGCGGGTTCATGCCTGACGCGGCCGCGCGTTCGGGCGTCAGCCCGTAGTGCGACCAGACCGCGTCAGGTGTGGAGCGATGATAGATCGGACGGTACTTCGTGCCCTTGCCCGCGCAGACGACATCCAGGCCGATGGACCTGGCCCAGTCCACCTGTTCCGCGATCAGCGCTGGCTGGTCGCCATAGGCCATCGAATAGACCACGCCGGCCCGATCCGCCTCTTCCGCCAGCAACGGTCCGGCAAGCACGTCGGCCTCCACGTTCACCATCACCACGTGCAGGCCATTGGCGAAGGCCGCGCGGGCGTGGCGGATGCCTGCCGCGGGATGACCGGTCGCATCGATGATGACCTGCATGCCGTCCTGGCCGATCAGTGCCATGGAATCCTGGCCACACCAGGTGGTCCCCTTGTCCAGCGCATCCGCAGGGCTGCGCGCGGTCAGCTGTTCGTCGGGCCAGCCGGTTTCCTTGCACGAAAGCCTGGCCCGGCCCTCCGTCAGGTCGGCGATGCCGACGACATGGATGCCTGGTGTGCGGCGGGCCTGCGCCAGGAACATGGAACCGAACTTGCCTGCCCCGATCAGGCCGACACGGACCGGTTCACCCAGTTCCTGAGCCTGCAACAACAGATGATGTAGGTTCATGATCGCGCAACTCCCCAATCGTCGGACGGGGGGAGGATATACGCCGAACCCTCGGCGGCGAAACCCTTAGAGCAGTTCTTCCGCCGATTGATCCTGCACCGGTGCCGGGTCCGGCGTCAGCGATGACGCTTCCAGTTCGATCTCGGCATCCGGCTGCACGCGCTTGCCGAAGATGGCCACGGTGATCGTGTTGCCATCATGCGTCTCGAAGCTTTCGTGCCCGATGACTGTCATGTCCTCGTCCTGGACCACGCCGACAACGCCCCGGAAGTCCCGGTCGGTGGCCTCGGAGCCGTCTTCCTCGCAGACCTTGCGGTCTTCGCGCACGAGCCCCTCGACAATCCGGCAATTGCCGCCGGTGACGATGTCCAGTGCCAGGTCGCTGGCACCCTTGTTGTAGGCGATGGTTCCGGTCAGGGACGCGAGGGAGACGACCTCGCCGATGCCCACACCGGCGGCGAAGGGCAGGGCGCAACCGCCCGCAAGCGGCAGTGTCAGCAGCAAGGCTGCGCCGCAGGCGAAACCGCGGGCCGTGGCAAGGGGTCTGGAGCGCGGGGAGGGGGAGCGCATTTCTTCGGCCTTCCTGTGATCGCGGACCCTTGGCGAATCGCGAATCGATGTTTGCCCAGGCAATATCCCAGCCCGAATCGTGCTTCGCAAGTGCGAAAGGAAATTCCCACGGCTTCCCGGCTGGTCAGGGCTGCAACTCAGATGGCTTTTCTCCACCGGTCAGTGTCTGGTATGGAGACGGCGTGGCTGGCACTTCGGTTCGCGGCATCCTTGTTCGCGCCTGCGGAATACCCGGTCATCGCGATGAAATTCAGCACGGGCCGGACTGCCGGTCCTGAGACGACGCTCAGCCTGAAAGGAAGCTTGAACAATGGCACGCAGGAAAAGTGCACTGATTGGTGGCGGCAACATCGGCGGCACGCTGGCCCATCTGGCGGCGCTGAAGCAGCTTGGTGACGTGGTCGTCTTCGATATCGTCGAGGGGCTGCCGCAGGGCAAGGCGCTCGACCTCAACGAGTCGGCACCCGTCGACGGCTTCAACGTCAATCTGTCGGGCACGCAGGACTATGCCGATATCGCCGGTTCCGACGTTATCATCGTGACGGCTGGCGTGGCGCGGAAGCCGGGCATGAGCCGCGATGACCTGCTGGGCATCAACATCAAGGTGATGCAGGCGGTGGGCGAGGGGATCAAGACCCACGCGCCGGACGCCTTCGTCATCTGCATCACCAACCCGCTGGATGCCATGGTCTGGGTGCTGCAGAAGATCTGCGGCCTGCCCACCAACAAGGTCGTCGGCATGGCCGGCGTGCTGGATTCCGCCCGTTTCCGTTTCTTCCTGGCCGAGGCCATGGACGTTTCCGTGGAAGACGTGACGGCCTTCGTGCTCGGCGGCCACGGCGATACCATGGTGCCGTCCGTGCGCTACACGACGGTCGCCGGTGTGCCGATGCCCGACCTGGTGAAGATGGGCTGGATCACGCAGGAAAAGCTGGACCAGATCGTTCAGCGGACCCGCGACGGCGGCGCCGAAATCGTCAATCTGCTGAAGACCGGCGCGGCCTTCTATGCGCCGGCATCCTCGGCGATCCAGATGGCTGACGCTTATCTGAAGGACAAGAAGCGCCTGCTGCCCTGTGCCGCCTATGTGAAGGGTGCCTATGGGCTGAACGGCCTCTATGTCGGCGTGCCGGTAATTATCGGTGCCGGCGGTGTCGAACGCATCGTCGAAATTTCGCTGAACAAGACCGAAACGACGATGTGCAAGAAGTCGGTTGATAATGTGAAAACGCTGACTGCCATTGTAACGAAAATGGAACGTGACGCGGCTAAGAAGAAGGCGCCGGCACGGGCGAAGAAGCCTGCCGCCGCGAAAAAGAAACCGGCTGCTGCCAAGAAGTAGATGTCGAAACCGTTTTGACAACATGGATGAGGACTCCTGAATATTCACGAGTACCAGGCCAAGAACCTGCTGCGTAAATTCGATGTCGCCGTGCCACGTGGCGCGGCGGCGTTCAGCGTCAGCGAAGCGGCGACCGTCGCGCAACAACTCGGCGGACCGGTATGGGTGGTCAAAAGTCAGATCCATGCCGGCGGCCGCGGCGCAGGCCGCTTCAAGAACGACCCCGACGGAAAGGGTGGCGTCCGCGTCGTCAAATCCGTCGAGGAAGTGAAGGACAACGCCGGGCAGATGCTCAGCAATATCCGGGTGACGAAGCAGACCGGTCCGGTTGGCAAGGAAGTAAAGCGGGTTTATGTCGAGGAAGGGTGCGACATCGGCCGCGAGCTTTATTTCAGCATGCTGATGGACCGCGAAACCAGCCGGGTCACGATCATCGCCTCACGTGAAGGCGGGATGGATATCGAAGAGGTCGCGGAAAAGACCCCGGAGAAAATCCTCAAGATTGCGATTGATCCGGCAACGGGGATATCCGGTTTCCATGCCCGCCGCGTTGCCTTCGGGCTGGGTATGGAAGGCAAGCAGGTCGGCGCCTGCGTGAAGCTGGTGCTGGCAATCTACAAGGCGTTCACCGAACTGGACGCCAGCCTGATCGAAATCAACCCGCTTGTCGTCACCAAGGGCGATGACGTGATCGCGCTGGATGCGAAAATATCATTCGACGATAACGCATTGTTCCGGCACGGCGACGTCGAGGAGTTGCGCGACGAGACTGAGGAAGATCCTTCAGAACTCGAAGCGTCCAAGCATGAGCCGAACTACATCAAGCTGGATGGCAGCATCGGCTGCATGGTCAATGGCGCCGGTCTCGCCATGGCGACGATGGACATCATCAAGTTGAACGGCGCGGCCCCCGCCAACTTCCTGGATGTCGGCGGCGGCGCGACCAAGGAACGGGTGATCGAGGCGTTCAAGATCATCCTCTCCGACGACAAGGTGAAGGCCATCCTGGTCAACATCTTCGGCGGCATCATGCGCTGCGACATCATCGCCGAAGGCGTGGTGGCGGCAGTGAAGGAGTTGGGCCTCAGCGTGCCGCTTGTGGTGCGGCTGGAAGGCACAAACGTCGAAAAAGGCAAAGAAATCATGGCAAGCTCCGGCCTCGCGTTTGTCCCGGCCGACAATCTGAAAGACGCGGCCGAGAAGGTTGTGCAGGCGATGCGGGAGGCAGCCTGATGGCGGTCCTTGTCAACAAAGCGACGAAAGTCATCTGTCAGGGCTTCACCGGAAGCCAGGGCACGTTCCATTCCGAAGCGGCGATCGCCTACGGGACCAACATGGTCGGCGGCGTCGCCCCCGGCAAAGGCGGCCAGGAGCATCTGGGCCTGCCCGTGTTCGACACCGTTCGCGACCCCAAGGCGACAGTCGGCGTCGCCGCCCGCGCCATCTATCTCCCGCCCGCCTTTGCGCCCGCCGCAAGCCGCGAAGAGATCGACGCGGCGTTGACG
>CAJYBQ010000089.1 GCA_913064755.1 uncultured Alphaproteobacteria bacterium | reverse complement strand
AGAGAGCGTGGCCGGCGCACCCGCGTCCGCCCCCCGTCCGCCGCCCCCCGGGCCGCGGCCCTCGTCGCCGCGGCGGAGCCAGCGCGGGCGGTGCGATCCCGCCAGGCGAGAAGGCGCGACACGGCGGCACCGTCGCGGACATGCGCGGAGCGGCTGCCCTGCACCTCCACCGGGTTCTTGCAGGCCTTGGGCAGCATGGTCGGGTCTTCGCCTGCCACGACATCGGCACCCGCCGCCGTCAGCCGGTCGGTCACCGCCTGCACCGCGCTCGGCCGGTCGATGATCACCCGCTTGCCGGACAACGACCCGAGCCCCTCGGCAAAGGCGGCCTTCGGCGCTATCGCGACGGCATTGCCCAGGTGGTCGCGCGTATCGGGGCCGATCTTTTCAGGGTCCATGTAGAGGTCGACCCGCGCGTCCACGTGCAGCACGGCAAACCCGAGGGGCAGCGGTGTGCGGGGCACATCGCCACCACGGATGTTCAACAGCCAGGCGATGGATTCCGGCAAGGTCAGCACAGCCGCATCCGCGTCCCGGGCCGCGACCAGTTCGGCGATCCGCCGACGTTTCGCCTCGGCCGATTCACCCGCGTAGGCCATGTCGTGCGGCACGACAGGCGCCATCGGCGCGGCAGGGCGGTCATCCCAGATCGCATCGACGGGATTGTCGTCCACCGCGACCAGTTCCGCGCCCGCCGTCTTCACGGCCTTGCCGATGGCCTCCAGACCGGCAGCGGTATGCAACCAGGGGTCGAAGCCCAGTCGCTGCCCCGGCTGCATCACCTCTGCCAGCCAGGCGCTGGCCGGTTCTTCGGTCACGTGCCGGGTCTCGAAGGCGTCCAGGTCCACCTGGTCGCGCACCGCCAGCGTGTAGCGGCCATCCACGAAGATCGCGGCGCGTTCGGCCAGCACGATGGCCATGCCGGCCGAACCGTTGAAACCCGTCAGCCAGGCCAGGCGTTCCGCGCTCGCCGGCACCCATTCGCCGAAATGCTCGTCATTGCGGGGGATCAGGAAGCCATCGATACCGGCGGCCTTCATTGCCGCCCTGAGGCGTGTCACGCGGTCGGACAAGTTCTTCAACTCCATGTTCGGGTCGGAACGTCGCCAGCCGGGCTGCAACCCGGCCGGTTCTACTTCAAGGGTCGGCGCAGCCGCAGGACAGACCATTCGTTCTGGCGATGATGCGTCACCAGTTTCAGGCCCAGCGGACGATAGCGCGTCAGCACCATCGGCACCTGCCAGGTCAGGATACCGGCCAGGATCAGGTCGCCACCGGGGGCGACATGCCCGGCGATCATCGGTGACATGGCCGCAAGTGGCCGGGCCAGGATGTTGGCGAAGACCAGGTCGTAAGGCCCGCCGTCCCGGACGATCCGGTGCCGCGTCCCGTCGGCGGTGGCAAAGCGCGTCAGGTGCTTCGCGTCGTTCAGTTCCGCATTCTCGATGGCGACGGTGACGGAGACGGCGTCGATGTCGGTGCCGACGCCGCGCGCGCCGGTCAGCCGCGCCGCCGCGATGGCCAGGATGCCGGCCCCCGTGCCCACGTCCAGCACCCGGCGAACCCGCCGTTGCCGCGCCAGTTGCTGCAACAGGATCATGCAGCCCTCGGTGCTCTCGTGGCGCCCGGTGCCAAAAGCCTGCCCGGCCTCGATCACCAGGTCGATCCGCCCCGTGACGGCGGGGGTGTCCCAGCCGCCCCGGACCCGGAACCGACCGATATCCAGCGCCGGCAAGGCCGCCTGCGATTCCGCCACCCAGTCCCGCATCTCCAGCGGTGCACATTCGCTTTCGCCCGGCACCGGCCAATGCGCCAGGTCGGGTTCGTGATCGACGATCGCCGTGACACGCCAGCGTCCATCGTCCGCCTTGAAGACGGAGGTGGAGAGCGGCAGGTCACCCAGCGCCGCCTCCACCGCCTGCATCGTCGGCAGGTCCGTCACGGTGACGACCTGCCAATAGGTTGCCTCGGTCTCGCTCACCGGTCCGGACCCACCTGCTGCACGCTCAAAGCCCGTCGAACAGTGCTGTCGAGAGATACCGTTCGGCGAACGACGGCAGGATGACAACGATGGTCTTGCCCGCCATGTCGGCGCGTTGTGCCAGTTCCAGCGATGCCGCGACGGCCGCGCCCGAGGATATGCCGACGGGAATGCCTTCCTCCCGCGCCAGCTTGCGCGCGGTCTCGAACGCGGTCTCGTTGCCGATGGTCAGAACCTCGTCGACCAGCGTCGTGTCCAGGTTTTCCGGCACGAAGCCCGCGCCGATGCCCTGGATCTTGTGCGGGCCGGGATTGCCGCCAGAGATGACGGGGCTGTCTTCCGGCTCCACCACCACCAGCTTGACCGCCGGATTGCGCTGCTTCAGCACCCGGCCGATACCCGTGGCGGTGCCACCGGTGCCGACACCGGACACGACCACGTCCACCTTGCCCGCCGTATCCACCCAGATTTCCGCCGCCGTCGTCCGGACATGGATGTCGGGATTCGCGGGATTGGAGAACTGCTGCGGCATCACCGCGCCGGGGGTGGCCTCCAGCAGTTCCTTCGCCTTGGCGATGGCACCGGGCATGCCCTTCTCCGGCGGCGTCAGTTCCAGCGTCGCGCCCAGCAGCTTCAGCATCCGGCGGCGCTCCACCGACATGCTTTCCGGCATGACCAGGATCAGCGAATAGCCCTTTGCGGCGGCAACGAATGCCAGCGCGATGCCGGTATTGCCCGATGTCGGTTCGATGATGGTACCGCCGGTCTTCAACGTGCCGTCTGCTTCCAGCGCCTCGATCATGGCAACGCCGATGCGGTCCTTCACCGAGGACAGCGGGTTGAAGAATTCCAGCTTGGCAAGCACCTGGGTACCGTCTGCCAGGCCAGCGGTCACGCGGTTCAGGCGAACCAGCGGGGTCGCGCCAATGGTTTCGGTGATGGAGTCGTACACGCGCCCGCGCGGCGGTGTGAAACGGTTTTCGGTGCTCATGATCTCGATTCCCCCGGATTGCTTTCCGCCCGTTCCGACGGGCGGTTCATTCATGTTCAGGTGTTCAGATAAGGCCCGGGATCAGATCGTGAAGTCCCGCGACGCCCGGTTGGCCCGTTCGATGCCGGCATCCTGCGCCCGCAGGCACAGATCCTCCAGCGTAACCGTCTCCAGTCGTTCCATGATCTCGTCCTGTATCTCGGACCAGAACGGGCGGATGATTTCCTGCCCCAGGGCCGAGCCGCCTTCGTCCGATTCATCGTCCTCCGCGGCAATGATGCGGACGATCTCGGCCACGCTGATGCGCCGCCGTTCCCGGGCCAGCGTGTACCCGCCGCGCGGCCCGCGAACGCCCTTCAGGATACCCGCCCGCACCAGTTGCTGCATGGCCTGCTCCAGGTATCGCGGGGGAATGCCCTGGCGATCCGTGATGTCCTTGGACTGCACGGGATCGGGCCGGGCGTTGTAGGCGACATCGACCACCGCATCCAGCGCGTAGAGCGTCTTCTTTGGCAGTCTCAGCGCGTCCTTCATGCCCCGCCTCCCGACGCCGTGCCGCCGGTGGAACCGAAGCCGCCCGTGCCACGCGCCGTCTCGTCCAGGCTTTCACGTTCCTGCCAGTTGCCGCGCGTGACCTGCGCCAGCACCATCTGGGCGATGCGGTCGCCGTGGCTGATCCGGAATGCCTCCGTGCCGTGATTGATCAGGATCACGCCAATCTCTCCCCGGTAATCGGAATCCTCCGTGCCGGGGCTGTTCAGCACGGTCACCCCGTGCTTCAGCGCCAGGCCCGACCTCGGCCTCCCCTGCGCCTCGTAGCCCAGCGGCAGCGCGATCGACAGGCCGGTCGGCACCAGTGCGCGCCCGCCGTCGGGCGGCAGCAGCAGCGGCCCGCCAGGCAGCGCCGCACGCAGGTCCACGCCCGCCGCGCCCTCCGTTTCATAGGCCGGCAACGGCAGATCGGCGGCCGACCGATGGCGCATGATCTCGATGGAAATGTCCTGGATCATGCCCCCTGCCCCCCGCTTCCCATCCGCGCCGCGATGCGCTGCACCAGCCGCGTGGCCACTTCCGCCTTGCTCAGGGGCGGCCAGCTTTCCGGCTCCCCGTCGGAAATCAGGGTGACGCTGTTGTTGTCGCCACCAAAGGTCCCGGTGGCCGGACTGACGTCATTGGCAACGATCCAGTCACAGCCCTTGCGCCGGCGCTTGGCGATGGCGTGTTCGATCACCTTCTCCGTCTCCGCCGCGAAGCCGACCACCAGTCCGGGACGGCCCTGCGACATGCCCGACAGGGTGGCCAGGATATCCGGGTTTTCCGCGAACGACAGGGATGGCGGCCCCGCCCCGTTCTCCTTCTTCAGCTTCTCCCCCGCTTCCGTCGCGACACGCCAGTCGGCCACTGCAGCGGCACAGATCGCGATGTCGGCAGGCAGCGCCGCCTGGCAGGCCGCGAGCATCTGGCGCGCGGTCTCGATGCGGACGACCTGCACGCCCGCCGGGTCCGGCTGGGCGGTCGGGCCGCTGACCAGCACCACCTCCGCCCCCGCCGCGGCCAGCGATGCGGCAATGGCATGGCCCTGCTTGCCGGAAGACCGGTTGGCGATATAGCGAACGGGGTCGATCGGTTCATGTGTCGGGCCGGATGTGACCAGCGCCCGCAGGCCCTGCAGCGGCCGTGACTGCGGCTCCGCACCGAAATGCGCCTCCAGCGCCGCGACGATCTCCAGCGGTTCGGCCATGCGGCCCGGCCCGAACTCGCCGCAGGCCATGCTGCCTTCGTTCGGTCCGGCAACCAGCACCCCGTCGCCGCGCAACAGGGCCAGGTTGCGCTGTGTCGCCGGGTGCAGCCACATGCGCACGTTCATCGCGGGCGCGATCATCACCGGCTTGTCGGTCGCCAGCAGCAGCGTCGCCGCCAGGTCCGGTGCCAGGCCAGCCGCCATGCGGCCCATCAGGTTGGCGGTGGCGGGCGCGACCAGCACGATATCCGCCTGCCGCGAAAGCTGGATGTGGCCCATCTCGGATTCATCGGTCAGGTCGAACAGGTCCGTGAACACGCGGTCCTCGGACAGGGACGACAGCGCCAGCGGGGTGGTGAATTCATGCCCCGCCCGGGTCAGCACACAGCGCACGGCAGCCCCGCGTTCGCGCAGACGCCGCACCAGGTCCGGGGCCTTCACGGCGGCGATGCCCCCGCCAACGATCAACAGCACGCGCCGACCCGCCAGGGGTGAAGCTCCGGTCGCTGGCGTCATGGGATATGTTCCAATTCACGAAAATGGCGTGTGGATCGCATATAAACCCGAATTGGCGGGGTCGGCAACCGCAAGCCTGCAAACCGGAAAATTGACGGCCATCAACAAGCACTTGGTATCACGAAGCTTCGTTTGACATGTCAGTGCCTGAACCCGCACACTAAGGCGCGAACGGTTGGGGGATCGAACAAATGGTACGGCCCCCCTTGCCGTCCGAGGATTGGGGAGATGGCGCGGCACGTCCGGGGGTAGGACATGGCGCGGCATCGCAATTACAGGGCGCTTCGTCGGGATGGCTAATCCCCCGACGAACCCGTGTCAGGCAAGCAGGGGGTCAGACATGGCGAACACTAATCGCCCGTTGTCACCGCATCTTCAGGTCTATCGTCCTCAGATCACTTCCATGCTGTCGATCTTGCATCGCGGCACCGGGGTGGCGCTGGCAGGCGGTCTGATCCTGATGCTCTGGTGGCTGGTCGCATTGGCAAGCGGTCCGGAATACTACAACTGGGTCATGGACCTCGCCGGCAGCATCATCGGCCGCCTGGTCCTGCTGGGCTTCAGCTGGGCCCTGTTCTTCCACCTCTGCAACGGCCTGCGCCATCTCTACTGGGATGCCGGCTGGGGCTTCGAGATCGAATCCGTGACCCGCAGCGGTTACATGGTGGTGATCGGCGCGACCGTCCTGACCGTACTGGCATGGATTGCCGCTTATGGATGGGGAGGCTGATCATGCAGAAATCACGTCTCAATACGCCGCTGAAGAACGTCCGGGGCCTGGGTTCCGCGCGTGACGGCACCGAACACTGGTGGATGCAGCGGGTCACGGCGATCGCGCTGGTGCCGCTGGTCTTCGCCTTCGTGGTGCTGGCCGTCCGGCTGACGTCCGCCGACTACGCCACCGCGTCGGGTATCGTGGGCCACCCGGTTGTTGCCGGTGTCCTGCTGCTGCTGACCGTGGCGGTGTTCTGGCACCTGAAGCTCGGCCTTCAGATCGTCATCGAGGATTACGTGCACGGCCATGCGTCGAAGCTGTTCCTCATGTTTGTCAATACGTTCGGCTGCTGGATCGGTGCCCTGATCTGCGCTCTGGCCGTCCTCAAGATCGCCTTCGGGGGTTGAGCACAATGTCTGACGCCTATCAAATTACAGAGCACAAGTTCGACGTCGTGGTGGTTGGTGCCGGTGGTGCCGGCCTGCGCGCCGCGATGGGCTGTGCAGAGGCCGGGCTGAACACCGCCTGCGTCTCGAAGGTCTTTCCGACCCGTTCCCACACGGTCGCGGCACAGGGCGGCATCTCCGCCTCGCTGGGCAACATGGGACCGGACAACTGGCGCTGGCACATGTACGACACCGTCAAGGGGTCGGACTGGCTGGGTGACCAGGACGCCATCGAGTACATGGTGCGTGACGCGGTGAACGCGGTGCTGGAACTGGAACATTTCGGCGTTCCGTTCAGCCGTACCGAGGAAGGCCGCATCTACCAGCGCGCCTTCGGTGGCATGACCACCGAATTCGGTGAGGGCGCCGCCGCACAGCGGACCTGCGCCGCGGCCGACCGTACCGGTCACGCCATGCTGCACACGCTCTATGGCCAGTCGCTGAAGAACGACACGCACTTCTTCATCGAATATTTCGCCATCGACCTGATCATGGACGACGAAGGCGCCTGCACCGGCGTCCTCTGCTGGGACCTGTCGGATGGCAGCCTGCACCTGTTCCGGGCGCAGATGGTCATCCTGGCGACCGGCGGCTATGGCCGTGCCTATTTCTCCTGCACGTCCGCCCATACCTGCACCGGCGACGGTGGCGGCATGGTGCTGCGCGCAGGTCTGCCGCTGCAGGACCTGGAGTTCGTCCAGTTCCATCCCACCGGCATCTACGGCGCGGGCTGCCTGATCACCGAGGGCGTGCGCGGCGAAGGCGGCTACCTGGTGAATTCGGAGGGCGAGCGTTTCATGGAACGCTACGCGCCGTCCGCCAAGGACCTGGCCAGCCGCGATGTCGTGTCCCGTGCCATGACCATGGAAATCCGCGAAGGCCGCGGCGTGGGCAAGGACAAGGACCACATCTTCCTGCACCTGGATCACCTGGACCCGGCAATCATCGCCGAACGCCTGCCCGGCATTTCCGAATCCGCCCACATCTTCGCCGGCGTGGACGTGAACAAGGAAGCCATCCCCGTGCTGCCCACGGTCCACTACAACATGGGCGGCATCCAGACGAACTATAAGGGCGAGGTGCTGACCCTGCGCGACGGCGACCCGGACGCGACCGTTCCCGGCCTGATGGCCGCGGGCGAAGCGGCCTGCGTGTCCGTGCACGGGGCGAACCGCCTTGGCTCCAACTCCCTGATCGACCTCGTGGTCTTCGGGCGGGCCTGTGCCAAGCGGTGCTCGGAGATCCTCGAACCCGGTGCGCAGCACAAGGACACGAACCAGGAATCGCTCAACAAGGCGCTGGACCGCTTCGACAAGATGCGCCACGCCAAGGGCGACGCGCCCACGTCCCGCATCCGTGGCAACATGCAGCGGGTCATGCAGAACAACTGTGCCGTGTTCCGCACGTCGGAAGTCCTATCGGAGGGCAAGGGCCTGATCGACGATGTCTACAAGCAGATGCCGGACATCGGTGTCACCGACCGCAGCATGGTCTGGAATTCGGACCTGGTGGAAGCACTGGAACTCGACAACCTGATCCGCCAGGCGGTCGTGACCATGCACTCGGCCGAGAACCGCAAGGAAAGCCGTGGCGCCCATGCGCATGAGGACTTCCCCGACCGCGACGACGAGAACTGGATGAAGCACACGCTGAGCTGGTTCGACGAGGACGGGAAGGTCACCATCGATTACCGCCCGGTGCACACCTACACCCTCTCCAACGAGATGGAATATGTGAAGCCGAAGGCACGCGTTTACTGATCGCCTGAACGAGTACAGGGGCGAACACCCGAGCCGGACACCGTTCCGGCCCTGGATTGGGGGACACGACATGGTCGAATTCAATCTACCGGCTAATTCCCGGATCAAGTCCAACGGCAAGACATGGCCGAAGGTCGGATCCGGCAGCAACACGAAGACGTTCAAGATCTACCGCTACGATCCGGACTCGGGCGAGAACCCGCGCGTGGATACCTACGAGGTCGATCTGGACGACTGCGGCCCGATGATCCTGGACGCGCTGATCCGCATCAAGGACGAGGTCGATCCGACGCTGACCTTCCGCCGGTCATGCCGCGAAGGCATCTGCGGGTCGTGCGCGATGAACATCGACGGGACCAATACCCTCGCCTGCACGCGGGGCATCAACGAGGTGAAGGGGGACGTGAAGATCTATCCCCTGCCGCACCTGGAAGTGATCAAGGACCTCGTCGGCGACCTGACCCACTTCTATGCCCAGTACGCCTCCATCGAACCCTGGATGCAGACCAAGACGCCTGCCCCGCCCGATCGGGAACGGCTGCAGGACCGCGATGACCGCGTGAAGATCGATGGTCTGTACGAATGCATCCTCTGCGCCTGCTGCGCCACGTCGTGCCCCAGCTACTGGTGGAACGGCGACCGCTACCTCGGCCCCGCCGTGCTGTTGCAGGCCTATCGCTGGGTCATCGACAGCCGTGACGAGGCAACCGGTGACCGGCTCGACAATCTCGAAGATCCGTTCAAGCTCTATCGCTGCCATACCATCATGAACTGCGCGAAGACCTGTCCGAAGGGCCTCAACCCAGGTCCGGCCATCGCAGAACAGAAGAAGATGATGGTGGAACGGAAGCTCTGATCCATGTCGCTCCGACGTCAGACGGATCGGCGATGCCGACAGACAACCGAACGCCACGGCCACGAAAGCTGTCCCCACTCCCCAAGCCCACCCCTTATCACGAGGACGGCCTTTCCGTGCTGCGAGCGGCCGTCC
>CAJYBQ010000088.1 GCA_913064755.1 uncultured Alphaproteobacteria bacterium | reverse complement strand
CGTGACACGGATCCTGTGCGCGCCGGCGTGCAGGACGGGTTCGGCCAGGGGAGTCGGTGGAGCAGCGACCGGGGGTGCGGGCTGCTGGAGGGGTAGCTCTCGGTTCTGGGCACTGTCGGTTCCACGGCGCCCTTCGGGGGCCTGTTCGGCACCGGCTGGGGCATCATGGACAGTTTCCAGTCCATCGCCGCAACCAAGAACACGGCGCTGGCCGTCGTGGCACCGGGCATCGCGGAGGCGCTGTTTGCCACCGCACTGGGCCTTGTCGCCGCCATCCCCGCGACCATCGCCTACAACAAGTTCTCCAACGATCTCGGTCGTTACGCCACCCGCCTGGAAGGCTTCGCGGGCGAGTTCTCCGCCATCATGTCCCGGCAGCTGGACGAGGGGGAGAACAACTGATGGCAATCCAGGTGCAGGGTGGCAGGTTCCAGCGCCGCAAGCGCCACAACCTGATGTCGGAAATCAACGTCACGCCTTTCGTCGATGTCATGCTGGTGCTGCTGGTGGTCTTCATGATCGCGGCACCGCTGCTGTCGGTCGGTGTGCCGGTGGAATTGCCCAAGGCAGTGGCGCCGACACTTCAGGGGCTGGATGAGCCATTGGCCATAACCATCGACAAGGATGGTCGTATCTTCCTTCAGGAAAAGGAAGTCCAGCTGGGTGACCTTGTCCCGAAACTGACCGCGATCACCGATGCGGCGCAGGATCGGCGGATATTCGTTCGCGGTGACCGGACCATCGATTACGGCCGGGTCATGGAGGTCATGGGCACCATCAATGCAGCCGGATTCACCCGTGTTGCCCTGGTTGCACAGGCACCGGGCCGTGTGGACGCGCAATAGTCCTGTCCGGGGTTCCCTGGGCAAGGATTGGTCATTGGCATGAACAGGGGCAGGCAAGTCAGGTCGTGATACGTTCCGTCACAGTCTCGGTTGTCTTCCACCTGGTCGTGGCAGGGGCGTTCGTGCTCGACCTGCCGTTCTTCAGTGACCGTGACCCGGTCATTGCCGAGAACATCGTTACCGTCACCTTCGAGAACCTGGGCGAGAAGACGAACCAGAAGACCGCCGGCAAACCGGAGGAGCCGGCCCCCGACGAACCGATCAGTGCGCCTGAACAGGAAAGGCGCCCGCCACCTGCTGCGGCACCGCCTCCACCCCCGCCCCCGCCGGCTCCGCGTGAACCGGACGTGGCAGAAAGTCCACAGCCCTCGCCGGAGCCGGAACCGGAGCCGCTGGCCGAAACGCCCGCGCCGGAAGCGCCGCGCCCGGTGGTGGAACTGGAACCGGATGGCACCCTGGCACCGCGTCGGCAGGTTGACGAGAAGGTGGCGCGCCTGTCGCGCCTGGAACCATTGCCGGTGCCGGAGGCAAGGCCCGTGGAGCAGGCGAAACCCGCGCCTCCGCCGGTGCCGAAACCACGGCCTGAAACGCTGGCAAAGGCACCCGCCGAAACCGTGAAGCCGGACCCCGCGCCGAAGCCGAAGAAGAACGAGGAAGCCCTGTTCGATCGCCTGTCGGCCAAGCTCGACCGCCTGAACAAGGAAAAGCCCACGCCACCGGTCGAGAAGACGGAGCGGCGGATATCCGACATCCGCATCGGGGAGGGCGGCGCGGCGCGCAACCGGGTCAGCCAGGTGCTGACGGTATCGGAGCGTGACCTGCTGCGCAGCCACATGGCGCGCAACTGGAGCCCGAACCACGGCGCGCCCGGCATTCGGGACATGCGGGCCGACGTGCACCTGTTCCTCAACAAGGATGGCACGCTGGCGCAGGATCCGAAGGTGGTGGCGGTCTTCGACGCCGGGCAGAACCGTCGCGTGGTGCGGGCCTTTACCGACAGTGCCGTGCGTGCGGTCTACAAGGCGCAACCGCTGCCCATGCCACCGGCGAAGTTCGAGGAATGGCGCGAGATGGTCTTCACATTCTCGCTGAAGGAGGTCTATGGCCAATGACAGTCTGCAGTCCGGGACAAGCCGACAGGCGCGCCGCGACATCCCTGGCCCTGCTTGCCGGTGTCATCATGCTGGCCGGGTGCAGCACATTGGGGCTGCAGGGCGCCAATGAGGCATCGCTGCCGCATGAACAGGCGCTGAAGGCGCATGTCACGGGGCACTGGACGCCGGATCTGTATTCCGGCGACCCGGCGGGGATCATCGTCACGGCGCGGCTGGAAATGAACCCGGATGGCACCGTTGCCGATGAACCGGTGTTGAGCATCGCGAACAACGGTGGCCAAACTGACGCCATAGTTCAGGCCTATGTGGACAGTGTTCGCCAGGCGATCACGCGCAGTCAGCCCTTTCCGCTGTCGGCGGATGATCACGCAGACTGGCGCATCATAGAACTGCGTTTCAACCTGAAGGAAGATTCCGGGAAATGAAGCACCTCAATCCGGTGAGTCCAATGCTGCTCTGCCTTGCGCTGCTGTTCGGCGCACTCGCCCCCGCGCAGGCACAGCTGCGGATCGACATCACCAGCGCCTCCATCGATCCACTGCCGGTCGCGGTCACGGACCTGCACGGCGAAACGCAGACGACGCGCGAACTCGGGCGCGAGATCGCCGAGGTCGTGCGCGGCAACCTGTCCCGCACCAGCATCTTTCGCCTGATCAATCCCGCCGCCTATCTCGAGGGGCCGGAGGACGTGCTTGTGCGCCCCAATTTCACCAACTGGCGGCCGCTGGATGCCCAGGCCCTGGCCACCGGCAACGTCCGGATCGAGAGCGATGGCCAGTTGCGTACTGAATTTCGCCTCTGGGATGTCTTCGGTGGCAGCCAGCTGACGGGACTGGTCTTCCGCACCACGCCGGAGAACGCGCGCCGGATCGGCCACATCATCTCCGACGCGATCTACAAGCGTCTGACCGGCGAGGAAGGCTATTTCGATACGCGCGTGGTCTATATCGCGGAATCCGGTCCGCCGGACCGCAGGGTGAAGCGGCTGGCGATCATGGACCAGGATTCGGCCAATCACCGTGACCTGACGGACGGTCGCAACCTGGTGCTGACCCCGCGTTTCTCCCCCACGCAGCAGGTCGTCACCTACATGTCCTACGTCGGCAACCAGCCGCGGGTCTACCTGTATGACATCGACACCGGGCAGCAGGAGATCCTGGGCGATTTCCCCGGCATGACCTACGCGCCGCGTTTCTCCCCCGATGGCGAGAAGGTGGTGATCTCGATGGCGCGGAACGGCAATTCCGACATCTATGTCATGGACCTGCGCACCCGTGTCACGGCACGGCTGACCCGGCACCTGGCGATCGACACCTCGCCCAGCTATGCCCCGGACGGTGATCGCATGACGTTCAATTCGGACCGTTCCGGCACCCAGCAGATCTACACCATGGATGCCGACGGTTCGAACGTGCAGCGGATCAGCTTTGGCGAGGGACGCTACGCGACCCCCGTCTGGTCGCCGCGCGGTGACCTGATCGCGTTCACGAAACTGTTGAACCGCCGATTCTTCATCGGCGTCATTCGGCCGGACGGGACGGGAGAGCGGATCCTGACCGAGAGCTACCTGGACGAGGGGCCGACATGGTCCCCGAACGGGCGTGTGCTGATGTTCTTCCGCCAGGTACCGGGTGATGACAATGGCCGTGGTGGCTCCGTGCGCCTCTGGTCGGTTGACCTCACGGGGCAGAATCTGCGGGAGGTCTCGACCCCCCTGGATGCCTCTGATCCGGCGTGGTCACCGCTCACGCCGCTGGAGGAATAGGCACCGGCTTCTGGAAAAGGTCACATCCATGACACAATGCGCAGTTCCGATTCAGCCGCCCGGATGATATGGACGAAGATCAAGGTGACAGGGTTGTGCTTTTCAGGCGCTTTTCTTGTTACCGCAGATCAACACTCAGTCGTTTCCGCAGGGGCCGTGAACTCCGAGGGGAAAACGGCGCAGCAAGGAGCTTCTTCATCATGCCTCACGGGTTTCTGATCAAGGCTGGCAGCATGGTTGCCGCAATGGTTCTTCTCGCCGCCTGTGCCGATGAGCCGCCGGCAACCGATGCCTCCGACGCAGGTTCGGGTGGCGCCACGCAGGCTGCTGCCCCGGCCCCGGCCCCGGCACCCGCTCCGAAGGTCGTTGCCGCGCCTTCCGGCCCGAAGGAAGGTTCGCAGGAACACTTCGTGCTGAACGTTGGTGATCGGGTGTTCTTCGCGTTCGACCGCCACGACCTGTCCACCGATGCCCAGTCCGTGCTGCGTCGCCAGGCCGCCTACCTGGCCCGTTTCCCCGCCAAGACCGTTGTGCTGGAAGGCCATGCGGACGAGCGTGGGACCCGTGAATACAACCTGGGCCTGGGCGAACGCCGTGCCAATTCCGCCAAGGAATTCCTGGTCAGCCTGGGGATCGCACCGTCGCGCATCACGACGATTTCCTATGGCAAGGAGCGCCCGGTTGCACTGGGTCACAACGAAAGCAGCTGGGCCCAGAACCGCCGCGCGGTCACCGTCATCGTCAATTGACGGGGCAGGCGCAGACCGAACCGACGGTCTGATGCCGAGAGGACCTTTGATCCATGATCCGTTGATCATGTGATCGCATTCGCCTGCCGCTGTTCACCGGAACAGCGGCAGGCGATTTGCGTTTCAGGACGATGGTCCGCATTTTCGTCGCATTTCTGCGACACTTGAAGGCGTGGTTTCACCGGGTGCGGGAGATTTCGATGTTTGCAATGTACCGTCTCGTCAGGGTTGCTTCACTTGGGGCAGCGATCGGCCTTCTGGTTCCGGCTGCGTCAGCCGTCATGGCGCAGGACATCGCGCCGCTGAACGACCGGGTGCAGCGCCTTGAACGATCGGTGAACGATCTCAAGGCGCATGTCCTTGGCGGGCGTCCGCTGCCCGTGGAACCGGCGGCCGAGGTTTCCGGCTCCGCGCCCGACAACGTGTCGGAACGGGCGGATGCGGCGGGTCTGACCGTCAAGATCAGCGCGCTGGAGCAGGAGATGCGGAACCTGACGAACCGCATCGAGGAAATGGACTTCAAGCTGCGCCGCATCGACAGCCGCATGACCAAGCTGGTGGAAGACGTCGATTTCCGCCTGACATCCATAGAACGCAACATGGCCGCGGCACCAGCGCAGGGTGCTGACAGTGGGACCGGGACTGCAACCGGTATTGGCCCGGAAGTGGCCAACGGGCAGGGCGCAATCCCGCAGGGTACGCGTGTTCTCGGGCAGGTCTCGCCCGAGGATGTCGCGCGTCTGCCGCAGGGCAACGCCCCGGCAGGGACGGGTGTATCGGTGCAGACCGTACCCCCGGCCGCAGCAACCCAGACCGGCAGCGGCGGCACCCGTGTCGCGGTGGCACCGGCCGCACAGGCAGGCAGCCAGGCGCCCGGCGCACCGATCAATCAGGCCCTGCCTTCGGGAGAACCGCGTGACGCCTATATCCAGGCCTTCGGCCTGTTGCAGGCGAAGCGGTTCGAAGAGGCCGAGCAGGCGTTCAACGCCTTCCTGGCGCAGCATCCCGAACACGAACTTGCCGGCAATGCGCAGTACTGGCTGGGCGAGAGCCATTACGTCAGACAGGATTTCGAGGCTGCGGCATCGGCATTCCTGACCGGCTACCAGAAGTATCGGACCAGCACCAAGGCACCGGACAATCTGCTGAAACTCGGCATCACGCTGGTGATCCTGGATCAGAAGCCCGATGCCTGCGCGGTCTTCAATGAACTCTCCGACCGTTACCCGACCGCGGCAAGCAGCATCAAGCGCCGCATGCAGCGGGAGCGGGAGAAGGCGGGCTGCTGATCGCATGACCGAGCTTGCCGCGCAATTCGACCAGGCGATGCGGACATTGCCGGACCCCGGCCAGGCAATCGCGGTGGCGGTTTCCGGCGGTCCCGACAGTACCGCGCTGGCACTGCTGGTCCGGGACTGGGCGGCGGGATCGGGCAGGGACCTGACGGCCTTGATCGTCGATCACGGGCTGCGCACCGGCTCTGATGCCGAGGCGGGGCGGGTTGCGGCACGGCTGGAGGCCGCGGGCATTCCGGCCCGGATCCTGAGATGGAGCGGCGTCAAGCCCGGTACCGGCATCCAGGCTGCGGCGCGCGATGCGCGCTACGGGCTGATGCTGGACTGGTGCAGGACCCATGATCACACCAGCCTGTTCCTCGGGCACCACGGCGACGACCAGGCCGCGACGGTGGCGATGCGCATCGACCACGGCAGCGGCATCGACGGGCTGGCCGCGATGCTCCGTGTTCGGCAGCGGGAGGGCATCCGGCTGTTCCGGCCCCTGCTGGACACGCCCAAGACCAGTCTGGCCGCGTTCCTGGTGCAGCAGGGGATGGCCTGGGAGGATGATCCCAGCAACCGCGACCCCAGGCACGAACGCAACCGGGTGAACGCGGCACTGGCACAGCATCCTGCCCCCGCACGTCACGCCGCGCGGTTGCGGCAGCTCGGTCGGCGCGCGGCACGGGCAGCCGACGCATTGGCGCGGATGGCGGAAGAGACCTGGCAGATGCATGCGCGGTCCGACACCGCCGGCGGGGTCCGCATGGACATTGCCGCATTCCGGGCGGTGCCGGAGGAAATCAGGCTGCGGCTGCTGGTTCGTGCCGTGACACAGGCTGGCGGTGTCGAACCGGGCCTTTCAGCGGCGGAGCGCGCCCTGGCCCGAATGGATCCGGAGGGCGCGTGCAACCTGAGCCTCGGCCATGCGGTCGTGCGGCAGACGGCCAGCGATATCCGGATCATCCGCGAACAGCGAAACCTGCCGCGGCTGGACTGGCCCGCGAACGCGCGGGTGCTGGACTGGGACGGGCGATTCCGGTTGCAGGCCTCCGCGCGGATCGTCGAGCCGCTGTCCGTTGGGCCGGGCAGGGACGGGGATGCCCTGCTGCCCTGCCTGTACATGAAACATGACCTGCTGGGCTGCCCGTTGACCGGCCCCGTCACCTTGCCGGGGGCCGTGAACGTGCAGGCAAGGCCGCTCCATCTGCTGTCGTCGTGAAACTGTTTCGCGATCCCGGCTTGTGCTGTCGCGAAACGGGACTATCTGATCCATAGGGCGCGATCGGATTGCGGTGGAGTCCTTGCGGCGCTAGAGATAACTTTCAGAGACGTTCCAGATTTGCCCAGGCAGATCACCATGAGTTCAAGGACATCGGACAGTTGGCACCTTTCGGCAGGAATATCGCGTTCTGGATCATCATTGTCGTTCTGGCGCTTGCGCTGGTGAACCTGTTCCAGAGCCCATCGGTGAAGGATAGCGGGACCAGCCTGAGCTACTCGGAATTCATGAACAAGGTGGAAGAGGGCAATGTCCGCAACGTGACCATCGAGGGTCGCTCCATCACGGGCAACATCTCCGGTGGCCAGGCATTCCGGACCTATGCACCTTCCGACCCGAACCTGATCGAGAACCTGCGCAAGCAGGGCGTCGATATCGACGCCAAGCCGCAGGAAGATGGCAACGGCCTGTTCACGATCTTCGTTTCGTGGTTCCCGATGCTGCTGCTGATCGGCGTCTGGATCTTCTTCATGCGCCAGATGCAGGGCGGTGGCGGCAAGGCCATGGGCTTCGGCAAGTCCAAGGCCAAGCTGATGACCGAACGCCAGGGCCGTGTCACGTTCGAGGACGTGGCCGGTGTCGACGAGGCCAAGGAAGAACTGCACGAGATCGTCGAGTTCCTGCGCGACCCGCAGAAGTTCCAGCGCCTGGGTGGCCGCATCCCGAAGGGCTGCCTGCTCGTCGGATCGCCGGGCACGGGCAAGACGCTGATCGCCCGCGCCGTGGCGGGGGAGGCCAACGTGCCGTTCTTCACCATCTCCGGTTCCGATTTCGTCGAGATGTTCGTCGGCGTCGGTGCCAGCCGGGTGCGTGACATGTTCGAACAGGGCAAGAAGAACGCGCCCTGCATCATCTTCATCGACGAGATCGACGCCGTGGGCCGTCATCGCGGTGCCGGTCTCGGCGGCGGCAATGACGAGCGCGAGCAGACGCTGAACCAGCTGCTGGTGGAAATGGATGGCTTCGAGGCGAACGAGGGCGTGATCCTGATCGCGGCCACCAACCGTCCCGACGTCCTGGACCCCGCGCTGTTGCGTCCCGGCCGCTTCGACCGCCAGGTCGTGGTGCCGCTGCCCGACATCCTGGGCCGCGAGAAGATCCTGAAGGTCCACATGCGCAAGGTGCCGTTGAGCCCCAACGTCGATGCGCGCGTGATTGCCCGTGGCACGCCGGGCTTCTCCGGCGCCGACCTGCAGAACCTGGTCAACGAGGCGGCGCTGCTGGCGGCGCGCAAGAACAATCGCCTGGTGACCATGGCCGAATTCGAGGAAGCCAAGGACAAGGTCATGATGGGCGCCGAGCGGCGGTCCATGGTGATGGATGACGACGAGAAGAAGCTGACGGCCTATCACGAGGGCGGTCACGCCATCGTCTCCATGTTCATGCCCGGGTCCGATCCAATCCACAAGGCGACGATCATCCCGCGCGGTCGTGCGCTGGGCATGGTCATGCGCCTGCCGGAGAAGGATCAGCTTTCCATGCGCTACACGCAGCTGATCTCCCACCTGGCGGTTGCCATGGGCGGTCGCATCGCCGAGGAACTGGTCTTCGGCAAGGACCAGATCACCACCGGTGCTGCCAGTGACATCTCGCAGGCCACCAACCTGGCCCGGCGGATGGTCACCGAATGGGGCTATTCCGACAAGCTGGGGCAGGTGCGGTATTCCGCGAACGAGGAAGAGGTCTTCCTGGGCCATTCCGTGACACAGCAGAAGAACATCTCCGAAGACACCGCGCAGCTGATCGATGCGGAAGTCCGCCGCCTGGTGGATGACGCCATGGAAACGGCGCGGCGTATCCTGACCGAGAACCGTGACCTGCTGGAGCGTGTTGCCAAGGCGCTGCTGGAATTCGAGACGCTGACGGGTGCCGAGATCAATGCCCTGAAGCGTGGCGAGGAACTGCACCGCCCGGACGAGAATGCCGAGGGCACCAGCGAAGGCGGTGCGCCGGCCTCTGCCGTGCCGGAGACGGATGGTCACAGCAAGGAGACGCCGAAGGGTCCCGGCGGGATCGAGCCGGAACCGCAGCCGGGCAGCTAGCATGCGCCATCCGAAGACGGTGTCCGTGGACACCGTCGGACGGTGGAGGGTCTCAACATCCGGGAGAACAGGGTGAAGCGCG
>CAJYBQ010000087.1 GCA_913064755.1 uncultured Alphaproteobacteria bacterium | reverse complement strand
GCCGATGAACCGGGGTTCTGGCTCTACAGTTCCGGGTCGACCGGGCGGCCCAAGGGGGCGGTGCATCTGCAGTCGCACCTGGTGAACACGGCAGTGCTGTACGGGCAGGAAGTGCTTGGGCTGACCCAGGACGACACGGTCTTTTCCGCTGCCAAGCTGTTCTTCGCCTACGGCCTCGGCAACGGCATGACCTTTCCCCTCTATGCCGGTGGGACGGCCGTGCTCATGGCCGAGCGTCCGACACCCGACAGCGTGATGCAGCGAATGCGGGAACACGACCAGTCGGTATTCTACGGCGTCCCGACGCTGTACGCCGGGCCGCTGGCCGAACCGGCCCTGGATCGTTAGAAGGGATCGGCCCGGCCGTGCCTGTGTGTCTCTGCCGGCGAAGCCCTGCCGCGTGACATCGGGGAGCGCTGGTTCGAACGGTTCGGCGCGGACATCCTGGACGGCATCGGGTCCACCGAAATGCTGCACATCTTTCTCTCCAACCGTCCCGGCGACATGAAATACGGCACCACCGGCAAGCCGGTGCCGGGGTACGAGGTGAAGCTGACGGCGGAAGACGGCAGCCCGGTCGCGGAAGGAGAGATCGGCGACCTGTGGGTCAAGGGACCGTCGGCGGCCTTCTGTTACTGGAACCAGCGGGCCAAGAGCATGGACACGTTCCACGGTCCCTGGACCCGTACCGGCGACAAGTATGCGGTCGATGCGGATGGCTTCCACACCTACCAGGGCCGGTCCGACGACATGCTGAAGGTCAGCGGCATCTGGGTTTCCCCGTTCGAGGTGGAACAGGCCCTGGCCGCGCATGATGCGGTGGTCGAAGCGGCCGTCGTGGGACGCGCCGATCATGACGACCTGATCAAGCCGGAGGCCTATGTCATCCTGGTCGAGGGGCGCGAGGGGGACAGCGCCCTGCAGGCAGAGTTGCAGGCCTTCGTGAAGGAACACCTGGCACCCTACAAGTATCCGCGCTGGATCAGGTTCGTGAAGGAACTGCCGAAGACCGCAACGGGCAAGACCCAGCGGTTCAAGCTGCGCGACTGACATGGGCGTGAGCGGGTTTGCGCCCCTGAAGGGCGGTGACATCGAATACCGCTGGTACGGTCCGCCCGACAGCGTGCTGACCCTGGTCCTGCTGCACGAAGGCATGGGCTGCGTCGACCTCTGGCGTGACTTCCCCGATGCGCTGGCGCAGGCGACCCGGTGCAGGGTGCTGGCCTACAGCCGACATGGCTACGGTCGTTCCGCCGCCTGTGATCTGCCGCGGCCAATCAGCTACATGCATGATGATGCCCGCGACGTCCTGCCCGAACTGCTGGCATGTCTGGACGTGGGCCCGCACGTCTTGATCGGCCATTCCGATGGCGGTTCCATCGCGCTGATCCATGCCGGTTCCGTTGCCGGGCCTGACCTGAAGGGCGTGGTCACGATGGCCGCGCATATCTTCATCGAGGACGTGAGCGTGCAGTCCATCACGCTGGCCAATGACGCCTATGCTTCGGGCAAGCTGCGTGACGCGCTGGCCCGGCATCACGGCAGCAACGTGGACTGCGCCTTTCGGGGCTGGGCCGATTCCTGGCTCAACCCGGCGTTCAAGCACTGGAACCTGGAAGAATTCCTGCCTGCCATCCGCGTTCCCGTCCTGGTCATGCAGGGCGTGGATGATGCCTATGGCACCGCTGCCCAGGTGGACGGGATCGTCGCCGGAATCAGGCAGGGCGGCCACGTGGAACCGCAATCGCTGATGCTGCCGGACTGCGGACATGCACCGCAGAAGGACCAGCCGGAACGGACCCTTGCCGCCATCGGCGCATTTGTCGCCGCAATTGCTGCCGAAAACGATCCAGCTTGATCGCGATCTGATCTATCCTCCGGCCCATGGCAGCGGATTCTTCGATCACGATTTCAGGCGATACCTCCGGTTCCGGCGGTGTCGCCACGGCGGCGCAACTGCGGTACCTGGCGCGGGGGCTGACCCAGCCCGGCGGCAAGCTGCCGCTGTTCGACGAGCAGGGGCAGGCGGTGCCGGTGGAAATCGTCCATGCCTGCATCGCGCGGGGGCTTGCCACCCCCTGGTTCGCCAACCCGATCAAGCCCGACTGGCTGGTCTGCCGCCTGACGGATCGCGGGCGGAACCTGGTCGGCGTCACCGGCGTTTCATCAGGCGATGCTGCCGCGACAGGGTATCCAGGCGAACCGGTGGCAGCGAACAGGCTCGCCGCAAACGACGTGGGGTAGGGCATGACCGGAACGACAACGCATCTCTTCATCGCCATGATCGCTTTCCTGGCCATACACATCGTGCCGTCCAGTGCCCTGCGGGGCCGCATCGTCGGGGTGGTCGGTGAGAAGGGCTATCTCGGCCTCTATTCACTTGCCTCTCTCGCCGGCATCGTCTGGGTGGTGATGGCGTTCAACGCCGCCGAGTTCAGCGGCTATTTCTGGTACCAGCCCTACATCATGAACTATGTCGCGGCGGCACTGATCCTGCTCGGCTTCGTGCTGTTCATCGGCGGCCAGACACAGCCCAATCCCACGGCCGTCGGCCAGTCCGTCGCGGCGACCGGTGACCCGGCGCGCGGTTTCATGCGCATCACCCGCCATCCCTTCCTGGTGTCGGTCGTGATCTGGGGGCTGGCCCACATGCTGGTGCGCGGTGACTACAACGCCCTGATCTTCTTCGGCGGGTTCCTGCTGCTGGCGGCGGCGGGCACGCTGTTGATCGATGCCAGGCGGCGCAAGGCGGACCCGGAAGCCTGGGCACGCTACAGCGCCGTCACATCCATCATTCCGTTCCTGGCCATCCTGCAGGGCCGCAATCACCTGTCATTGCGGGAACTCGGCTGGTGGCGCCTGGCGATTGCGGTCATCGCCTTCGTCGGCTTCCTGCACCTGCACCCGGTGATCATGGGCGTCGACCCGCTGCCCTGAGCGCCATTGCCGACACTCCCGAAAGACGAGAAGCCCGCGCCGAAGGTCTCGACGCGGGCTTCCATTCATCTACCAGGTCGCTGATTTCTCAGGCTGGCTGGTTCGCCGGCATTACGCGGCCTGGGAGAGCTGCTTCTGCGAGGAACCGATGCTGATCGTCCGGGGCTTCTCCGCCTCCGGGATCTCGTTGACCAGTTCGATATGCAGCAGGCCGTTCTGCAGGTCCGCATCGACAACCTTCACCGTGTCGGCCAGGTGGAAGCGGCGCGTGAAGGCGCGGCGGGCGATGCCACGATGCAGGAACGCGGGGGCTTCGCCACCTTCGGCGACAGGCGCTTCATCGGCCTTGCCGGTGATGGTCAGCGCGCGGCCTTCCTGGTTGATTTCGAGTTCTTCGGCGCTGTACCCGGCGACCGCCAGGGTGATGCGATACTTGTCGTCATCGTGGCGAACGATGTCATAGGCCGGGAAAGACTGGCCGTCGGCGGCATTGAAGGCCGTGTCGAAGAGCCGGTCAAAGCGATCGAAGCCGACAGTGTTGCGAAGCAGGGGTGAGAGATCAAACGTACGCATGGCACATCCTCCGTGAGCAATGTGGGTTATGCGGCTCCCGAACGGGCAACCGCATTCTTCAAGGTTTCCGACCATCCCGCCAGGCAGCGATGGTCGTTCCCATATCTTGGTGCTCGTTCTGCGGGTTCAAGAGGATGCAGGGGCAAAAAAATACCCCCGGCGTCGACGACACCAGGGGTATTCCAGATCAGTACTGACGGCCGGAACGTAACCGGCCTGCCAGGTCAGCTCAGGCCGAAACCCGCATACTTGTTGCGGAACTTGGCAACCTGGCCCTTGTCCATGATGCGCTGCGTGCCGCCGGTCCATGCCGCGTGGGTCGACGGATCGATGTCGAGCACCAGCGTGTCACCCGCGCTGCCCCAGGTGGAGCGCGTCTGGTAGGTCTCGCCGCTCGGCAGCTGCACGGTGATCTCGTGATAGTCGGGATGGATATCCGCTTTCATGGTACTCGTCCGCTCGTCTGTGGGGCAACGCGACCAGGCTCGACCGCGCGCGTCCATTGATGTGTGTCAGGAAGGCGGCTGTATAACCGAGGCGCGGCGGTGCCGCAAGTGCCGTGAGCACAGTTTCCACCCGGCCCGGCCAGCCTGGCCGATGGCATTGCGCATTGGCGGTTCTTGGCGCTTGATCGCGCAAGAGCCGCCGTTATGATCCGCCAGCGCTCTGGCATGGCCCCAGTGGCGGAATCGGTAGACGCGGTAGACTCAAAATCTGCTTCCGGTAACGGAGTGCCCGTTCGAGTCGGGCCTGGGGCACCAGAGGGCGAACCGGCAACGTGGTTCCGGCAATGCGGTTCCGGCAACGTGGAACGCGATGCCCGCCCCCCTTCCAGCGACAGCGATTCCTTGCTCACTGGCCCCGATGCCGCCGGACACTCATCCTCGAGATACCTGGTCATCGGGATGGTCGAACGGCAGGCCACGAGGCCCGGCCAACGACTGCGCCCACGCGTCCCGGCATGGCAACGGTGTCGGGCCATCGCCGTGTCTTCCCGGTAACACGTGATACCAGATATGGTGGGTGAAGATTGTTGCAGGGATATCCAGCCCGCGGATTTCCGGCTTTCCCGCCCCCTGCATCTTGGTTTTTCGGGCGCTCCGTACACCAGATATTGTTATTTCCGATTGACGGAGAAGGCCCATGGATCGCAATATGTTGTGGTCAGAGCGGGCGCAGACAGGGCTGTGCCGCAACAGATAGTACATGAATCAAAATCACGGCTACGCGCCAACCCGCGAATCGGAGAGACTGCTCCGTCTCGCGGGAATAGAGGGGAAGACCAATGCGCATTGAGCGGCGTTTCACGAAAGACGGGGCGGATGCCTACGACGCCATCGAATTCCGGACCACGGCCAGCGAAATCCGGAATCCTGACGGCTCTGTCGTCTTCCGGTTGGAGCGCATGGACGTGCCGAAGGCCTGGAGCCAGGTTGCATCCGACGTTCTGGCGCAGAAGTACTTCCGCAAGGCGGGCGTGCCGGCGCGGCTGAAGCCGCATGCCGAGGAAGATGTGCCGGTCTGGCTGCAGCGCCGCGTGCCTGACGAGGAAGCCCTGGCCGAACTGCCCGCGTCGCAGCGCATGTCCGGCGAGTCCGATGCGCGCCAGGTCTTCGACCGCCTGGCCGGCACCTGGACCTACTGGGGCTGGAAGGGCGGATATTTCGATGCGGAGAAGGACGCCCGTACCTACTTCGACGAAATGCGCCACATGCTGGCGAAGCAGATGGTGGCCCCGAATTCCCCGCAGTGGTTCAACACCGGCCTGCACTGGGCCTATGGCATCGATGGCCCGTCGCAGGGGCATCACTACGTCGATTTCCAGACCGGCGAACTGACCGAGTCGGCGACCGCCTACGAACACCCGCAGCCGCATGCCTGCTTCATCCAGTCGGTCAGCGATGACCTGGTGAACTCCGGCGGCATCATGGACCTGTGGGTGCGCGAGGCGCGGCTGTTCAAGTACGGCTCCGGCACGGGCTCCAATTTCTCCGCCCTGCGCGGCGCCAACGAACCGCTTTCGGGCGGTGGCCGCTCGTCGGGCCTGATGAGCTTCCTGAAGATCGGCGACCGGGCCGCGGGCGCGATCAAGTCCGGCGGCACCACCCGCCGGGCCGCCAAGATGGTGACCGTCGACCTCGACCATCCGGATATCGAGGAATACATCATGTGGAAGGTCGTGGAGGAGCAGAAGGTTGCTGCCCTCGTGTCCGGTTCCACCCTGGCCAACAAGCATCTCAACGCGATCATCGCTGCCTGCTGGATCGATACCTACGCCCCCGACGACGACCGTCGCCTGGACCCGAAGGAAAACGCCGCGCTGAAGTCCGAGATCATTGCCGCGCGCAAGGCCGTGATTCCGGAGAACTACATCCAGCGCGTGATCCAGTTCGCGGGGCAGGGCTATCGCCACATCGACATCCCCGTCTACAACAAGGACTGGGACTCGGATGCCTACCTGACCGTTTCCGGCCAGAACTCCAACAACTCCGTCCGCGTGCCGAACGCGTTCCTGGATGCGGTGGAGAAGGGCGGCGACTGGGAGCTCAAGTTCCGCACCGACGACAAGGCGCGCAAGTCGGTCGACGCCAACGAACTCTGGGAAAAGATCTGCTACGCCGCCTGGGCGTCGGCTGATCCGGGCGTGCAGTTCGACACCACCATCAACGAATGGCACACCTGCCCGGAAGATGGCCGGATCAACGCATCCAACCCCTGTTCCGAGTACATGTTCCTGGACGACACGGCCTGCAACCTGGCGTCCCTGAACCTGATGACGTTCCGGAAGTCGGATGCCAGCTTCGACATCGAAGCCTTCGAACATGCCGTGCGTCTCTGGACGATCACGCTCGAGATCTCCGTCATGATGGCGCAGTTCCCGTCGAAGGAAATCGCCGAGCTGAGCTATCGCTTCCGCACGCTGGGCCTGGGCTTCGCCAATATCGGCGGGCTGCTGATGGCACAGGGCCTGGGGTATGACTCCGACGAGGGCCGGGCGCTGTGTGGCGCGATCACGTCGCTGATGACGGGCGTGTCCTATGCCACGTCCGCCGAGATGGCGGGCGAACTCGGCGCGTTCCCGGGATACGCGAAGAACGCCGAACACATGCTGCGCGTGATCCGCAACCACGCCCGCGCCGCCGATGGCGCACACAGCGGGTACGAGGGGCTGTCGATCACGCCGGTGCCGCTGGACATCAAGTCCTGCCCCGACCAGGCACTGGTCGCAGCCGGTCAGCGTTCGTGGAAGCGGGCGCTGGACCTGGGCAAGCACCATGGCTTCCGCAATGCGCAGGCCAGCGTGATTGCACCGACGGGCACCATCGGCCTGGTCATGGATTGCGATACCACGGGTATCGAGCCGGACTTCGCCATCGTGAAGTTCAAGAAGCTGGCCGGCGGCGGCTACTTCAAGATCATCAACCGCACCGTGCCGGAGGCGCTGACCAAGCTCGGCTATACCGAGAAGCAGCGCGACGCGATCATCAACTACGCCGTTGGTCACGCCACGCTGGACGGGTCCCCGTTCATCAATACCGAGACCCTGCGGGCACGCGGCTTCTCCGACTTCCAGCTGGAGCAGCTGGAGGAGGGCATCAAGAGCGCCTTCGACATCCGCTTTGCCTTCAATCGCTACACGCTGGGCGAGGATTTCTGCCTGCGCGTGCTGGGGTTCGAGCCGGAGCAGCTGGATGACCTGAACTTCGACATGCTGGCCGCCATGGGCTTCAGCAAGTCGGAGATCGAGGCCGCGAACACCTATGTCTGCGGTGCGATGACGGTCGAAGGTGCGCCGCATCTGAAGGACGAGCACCTGGTGGTGTTCGATTGCGCCAACCCTTGTGGTCGCATCGGCAAGCGTTACCTCTCCGCCGAGAGCCACATCCGCATGCTGGCGGCGTCGCAGCCGTTCATCTCCGGTGCCATCTCCAAGACCATCAACATGCCGAACAGCGCCAATGTTGAGGATTGCCGCGAAGCCTACATGCTGTCGTGGCGTCTGGGGCTGAAGGCCAATGCGCTCTACCGTGACGGCTCCAAGCTGTCGCAGCCGCTGAACGCCGTGGCGCTGGATGACGATGAGGAAACCCTCGAGGAGGCCGTGGCCGACGCATCGCTGACCGACAAGGCCAAGATCGTCGCCGAACGCATCATCGAGAAGGTGGTGATCCGGGAGCGTGATCGCCTGCCCAACCGCCGCAAGGGCTATACCCAGAAGGCACTGGTCGGCGGCCACAAGGTCTACCTCCGCACCGGCGAATTCGATGACGGCAAGATCGGCGAGATATTCATCGACATGCACAAGGAAGGCGCCGCCTTCCGCAGCCTGATGAACAATTTCGCCATCGCGATCTCCATCGGCCTGCAGTACGGCGTGCCCCTGGAGGAATACGTGGAGGCCTTCACCTTCACCCGCTTCGAACCGAACGGCATCGTGCAGGGCAATGACGCGATCAAGAACGCGACGTCGATCCTCGACTACATCTTCAGGGAACTGGCGGTCAGCTATCTTGGCCGCAACGATCTGGCGCATGTGGAGCCGAGCGACCTGCGCTCCGACACGATCGGTGACGGCGCGGACGAGGGCAACCTTCCCGACCTGTCCCAGGGCGAGGAGGAGGTCCGTGCCGCCGACGCTGCACTGACCCACGCCATGGGCCTGGCCTCCACCGGCTATGTCCGCTCCAACCTCTATGTCCTGAATCCGGAGAAGCGTCAGAACACGGCGCAGGCGATGGAGGAAAGCGCGACCGTGATGCGTTCTGCCGGTGGCGGAGCATCGGGCGGCGCCACGGTCAGCCAGACGGTTTCCTACGCGGAATCGACCACCGTCAGCGCGTCCGTCAGTGCCGGTGCCGCTGCGGGCGGCGGTCGTGCCAAGCAGGTCGCCGAGGCCCGGATGAAGGGCTACGAGGGCGACTCCTGCGACGATTGCGGCAACTTCACCCTGGTGCGCAACGGTACCTGCATGAAGTGCGATACCTGCGGCGCCACGACCGGCTGTTCCTGACACCGGTCACCTGACACCGGTTGCCTGGCCCCTGTCATCAAGGGGCCGAGAATGACGAGGGCGCAGTGAACTCCGGTTCGCTGCGCCCTTTTTCGTTTCTCCGGCCGGATCGCGTCACATCTCCTTGCCAGCCAGTCGCTCTCCGCGTGGCCGTTGACCGCAAGGATGACCTTTGGCGCCTGCACCGATCCCCAGCAGCGGGCGCGATATCCAGGGTCAGGATTCCGGATATCACATCCTCGAGGCAGTGCTGTCTCGGGCTGGGGGCATGTGGGGGTGCCGTGTTTCAATGCATGCATGATGTACACGGCAAACCGCTCGCACGGCGCGTCAACAGAATCCGCTTCCCGCGACCCATGGGTTTTCCCTCCGCCGCCGGGCTCCGGTAGACTGGAACGAAGACGGCCTGGGACAGGTCGGCAAACGGCTGGATTGGAGAGTTCCCGATGACGACGCAGGAAGATGAAGTCCTCTACGCGGTGCAGGACCACGTCGCCACCATCACGCTGAACTGCCCGGAGCGGATGAACACCATTTCCCGCCGACTGCTGGAATCGAACTCGCTCCTGCTGTCGCGGGCACCCGACGCCACAGCGGTACGAGTCATCGTGCAGCACTGGACGGGGCACGGGGTCTGCGTCGGGGTCGGCCGTCGTCCTCGGGACGCCGCGGGCGG
>CAJYBQ010000086.1 GCA_913064755.1 uncultured Alphaproteobacteria bacterium | reverse complement strand
CCCCGGCGTTGCCCTGCCCCCCCTGCGCGACGCGCTTGCGGCTGGGGGTCCGGTTGGCGGTCTGGCACTGGTCGAAGCGCTCTGGGCGCGCATGTGTTACGGTACTCGCGAAGACGGTACGGAAATCTCCGCCAACGATCCGAACTGGGACGCGCTGAAATCTGCCGCGATTTCCGCGCGTACCAAACCATCAGCGTGGCTGGCACAATCGGCCATTTACGGCGATCTGAACACCGATCCGCGCTTTGCCGATGCCTCACTTGTCCTTGGTCCACCCTACATCCGCTTCTATGCCGGCGCGCCATTGATCATGCGCGGCGGGGCGCGTGTCGGTACGCTGTGCCTGATCGACCAGGCGCCGGAGCCCGGCTTCGATCACGAAATGAGACTGAAGCTGCGGCAGTTTGCGGATATCATCCAGGACCAGCTGCAGGCGCGACTGGACGCGAAAGAGAGCGCCCGGGGAGTGGCAGACAATCTCGACCGGATCGGGTCGGAGTCCAGGTTGGCGAAGGCGCGGTTCCTGCAACTGGTCAGCCATGAACTCAGGACACCGCTGAACGCGGTGATCGGCTTTGCCGACCTGATGTCGATGAAGATCGAACATGGCCAGAGCGTTGACGTGGAATCCTATGCGGAGATGATTTCCAGCGGGGCCAGGACCTTGCTGTCGCACGTGGAGCATTTGCTCTCGATCACCAACCTGGAGCGCGGCGACCTGCAACTGAACGAAAGCGTCGTCATCCTGGACCAGGTGCTGGATGCATCCCTGCGGCAGCTTGTGGCAGAGGCGACGCTGTCCAATCACGTGATCGAACAGGACGATGTCTCTGCCGCCAACCTCGGCATCAGGGCCGACGCGGGCTTCGTGCGCCAGATCATCATGCACATGCTCAGTCATGCGATCGCGAAGGCGACACCGGGCGCGGTGATCCGCGTATCGGTCGAACGGCTGGAAGCGGACGCGGTGATCAACGTAGATTTCAGGACAGGGACCGGGATCGCGGCGACGACCAATGCTCTGCGTGACCCGTTCGAGGTCGCGGTCGATCCCATGTTTGCCAATGACGAGGGGCTGGGCGTCGTGCTCTACATCGCCCGCTTGCTGACGGAGGCGCATGGCGGGACGGTCAACGCCATCCAGACCGCCGATGGAACGACGAGGCTGAGCGCCGCCTTTCCTGGCTATCGTGTGCTGTCCGGGAAGCTGGCGGCAGCGCGCGCTTGATCTCTGCGGCGACTGCGCCAGATTCCCGAGAGCTCAAATCGGGAAGGGGAGCCAGCATGACCATTTCGCCTGCAGAACATCCACGGAAGTCCGTCGAGGTCCACGGTCGGAAGATGACCTATGTCGAGATGGGACAGGGTGATCCGATCGTCTTCCTGCATGGCAATCCGACATCGTCCTATCTCTGGCGCAATATCATGCCGCATGTTCAGGGACTTGGCCGCTGCATTGCCCCGGACCTGATCGGCATGGGTGATTCCGACAAGCTTCCCGATTCCGGCCCCGACAGGTATCGCTTCGTCGAGCATCGGCATTACCTGGATGGCCTGCTCGATACACTGGGAATCACGGAGAACGCGATCTTCGTGATTCACGACTGGGGATCGGCGCTGGGATTCGATTGGGCGAACCGTCACCGCGATGCGATGCAGGGCATCTGCTACATGGAAGGCATCGTGCGGCCGCTGGTCTGGGAGGAATGGAACGAGGCCTCGCGGCCGGTCTTCGAAGGTTTCCGCTCACCCGCCGGCGAGAAGATGGTGCTGGAACGCAATATCTTCGTGGAAAAGGTCCTTCCCGGATCGGTCCTGCGCGGATTGACGGACGCGGAAATGGCTGTCTATCGCCGTCCCTTTGCCAACCCCGGCGAGGACCGGCGCCCGACCCTGACCTGGCCGCGCCAGATCCCGATCTCCGGCGAGCCGGCGGATGTGGTCGCCATCGTCCAGGACTATTCCGACTGGATGGCGGTCAACGAGCTGCCGAAGCTGTTCGTGAATGCAACGCCCGGTGCGATCCTGACCGGTGCAGCGCGGGAATTCTGTCGTGGCTGGAAGAACCAGACGGAGGTGACCGTGAAGGGGAGCCACTTCATTCAGGAGGATTCGCCCGACGAGATCGGCACCGCCCTTGCGACCTGGGCCAAGGGACTCAGGGGCTGAAGCAGGCGTCAGGCGGACAGCCTGACCTCCGGCGCGATGATGCGGTTGAGGGGCAGGCGCACGACAATGGATGTGCCTTCACCCTCGACTGATTCGATGACCATGGTCGCATCGTGCAACCTGACCAGGGCAGCCGTCAGCGGCAGGCCGAGGCCCGTGCCCTCTGCCGAATAGACCATGCTGTTGTTGGCGATCTGGGTGAATGGTTCCAGCGCACGAGAGATATTGGCCTTCGACAGGCCCACGCCGGTGTCCGTTACCGTGATCGCCAGGCGACCGTCGGCCTCGATCCCGACGGACAGGCGGACCGTGCCACCGGCGGGCGTGAACTTGATGCCGTTCGACAGCAGGTTCAGCACGATCTGGTTCATCGCCCTGGCATCGGCGCGCACCAGGGGCAGATTGCGCGGCACGGTGACGACCAGGTCGACGTTGCTGTCCGCGGCATTGGCCCTGACCATGCGCTCGCAGGTTCCCAGGACTTCCGCCAGGTCGACGTCTTCATCGGACAGGTCGTACTTGTCGGCTTCGATCTTGGAGAGGTCCAGGATGTCGTTGATCAGCGAAAGCAGATGCTTGCTGGCCTTGTTGATGTCGACGGCATAATCCTGGTAGCGGTCGTTCTTCAACGGGCCGAACAATTCGTCGCGAATGATCTCCGAGAAGCCGATGATGGCATTCAGCGGCGTGCGCAGTTCATGGCTCATGTTGGCGAGGAACTGGGATTTCGAGGCATTGGCCAGTTCGGCCTGGGTCAGGGCGACCTGCAGGCGCGTGCTGGTCTTCTGGTGGCCATTCACTTCCCGCGCGAACTTGTCGAGCACCAGGTTGTACTGGGTGGCGATTTCGCCGGCTTCCGTCGATGGTTCGACCTGGACCTGCTGGCTGAAGTCACCGGTACGGCGATGTTCGTCCATGGCGCTGACGAGTTCGATCAGTGCCGTGTTGGCGCCGTGCTCCGAGGTGTTCAGGCCGACCCGCTCGTACTCCGCTGGAACCCGCAGCGGCAGGAAGCGGTTCAGCAGCAGCATCAGCGGCAGGGCCACGCCGATGCCGACAACCGCTGCCGCCCCGACGCCCGTCGCCTGTGCCTGCAGCTGTTCGATGCGGTTCAGGCCGGTGCCCAGCCGATCCAGGTCCGCGAACAGCGCGACAGCCATCGTGCCCCAGATGCCGGACATCAGGTGCGCCGGCACCGCATTGACCACGTCATCGATGCGCAGGCGTTCCAGCAGGTAGCCGCCGAACAGGCCCACCGCGCCGCCGATGGCACCGGTCAGCATCGCCGATGGTACCCCCATGGCATGAACCCCGGCGGTTATGGCGACCAGCCCCGAGATGGCGCCCGTCGCAGTCGGAACGGCCGCCGGCCGCCCGTCGCGCAGCCAAGTCACGCCCAGCACGGTCAGGCTGCCCGCCGCACCGGCGATCAGGGTGTTCAGCAGGATGCCCGGAACATTGCCGTTCAGTGCCAGTTCGCTGCCGCCGTTGAAACCGAACCAGCCGATCCACAGCAGGAAGATGCCGAGTATGGCCGTTGGCGGATTGTGCGGCTCGATCGGGCCATGGCCCTGGCCGGATCCGAAACGCCCGACCCGCGGACCGATGACGATGACGGCTGCCAGCGCCACCCAGCCGCCGATGCCATGCACCACGGTGGATCCGGCGAAGTCCACGAAACCGGCCTGCTGCAGCCAGCTCTGTCCAGGCAGCATCAGGCCGCCCCAGGCCCAGTGCCCGAACAGCGGATAGACGAGGACACTGATCAGACCGGCGACGATGAAATAGCCGCGAAAGCTCATGCGCTCGGCAACCGCGCCGGAGACAATCGTGGTCGCGGCGCCGCAGAAGGCGGCCTGGAAGAAGAAGAAGGCGACCATCTTCGCGGGAGAGTCCGGTCCCTGCAGCGAATCAAACAGGAAATGCGTCGAACCGATGATGCCGCCCTGCGACAGGCCGAACATGATGCCGTAGCCGGCGGCCCAGAACAGCAATACCGCGAGACAGAAGTCCGCGATGTTCTTCATGGCGACGTTGATCGTGTTCTTTGCCCTGACCAGGCCGATCTCCAAGCACGCGAAGCCCGGCTGCATCAGCAGCACAAGAATGGTGCAGACGAGAATCCATACAAGGTCGATGCCGCGCGACAGGTCTTCGATATTCACGTGATATTTCCAGGACAGGGGCCGGAGGGGGAAACTCTATGAATCGCATGTTCACATAGGGTTAACCGATGCGACAATGCCCCGGTTGCGACCGCCCGGGATCACAGGGGCGGCTTTCAACTGTGCCGCCTCAGAGACCGAGGACGAGTTTCGCGATGATGTTGCGCTGAATCTCGTTGGACCCGGCGTAGATCGTGGAGGCCCGGTGGTTCAGGTGTCGTGGCAGGGCGGTCAGGGCATGCTCCGGCCCGACAGCGGCAATGTTCGACCCCGGGGTCCGCGCCGCCTTCTGATCCGGCCAGGCGTGATAGGCCACAGCCTCGGCCGTCAGTTCCGACGCAAGTTGCAGGATCTCCGAACCGCGTACCTTCATCATCGAGGACGCCGCGCCGGGGGTGCGCCCCTCCGCCAGTTCACACAGGGCCTGCTTCTCGACGATCTCCAGCGCCAGGGTATCGCATTCCGCCGCCGCGATGCGGTTGCGGAAGCCCTCGTCGTCGATCAGGCGCCTGCCATCCCCGTTGCGCTCCGCGGCGGCGATCGCCTTCAGATTCGCCAGTGCCGCGTGCAGCCCCGGCGAATAGCTGTTGCCGCCCCGTTCGAATTCCAGCAGGTACTTGGCAACGGTCCAGCCGTCGTTTTCCTTGCCCACGAGGTTCGCGGCGGGCACCCGGACATCTTCGAAGAAGACCTGGTTGACCTCGTGGTCCCCGGCCATGGTGATGATCGGATTGACGGTGATGCCGGGGGCATCGAAATCGTCGATCAGGATGAACGAGATGCCTTCCTGCGACTTGCCCTCCGTGCTGGTCCTGACCAGGCAGAACATGCGGTTGGCGTGCTGTGCGAACGTCGTCCAGATCTTGGAGCCGTTGATGATGTAGTCATCGCCGTCGCGGACCGCGCGGGTCTTCAGCGACGCCAGGTCGGACCCCGATCCGGGTTCCGAATAGCCCTGGCACCAGACGTCCTCTCCGGACAGGATGCGGGGCAGGTAGTGTTCCTGCTGCTGCGGCGTGCCGAAGTGCATCAGCACCGGCCCGACCATCTGAACGCCCATCACCAGCGGAACAGGGGTGCCGGCGGCGGCGCATTCGGACGTGAAGATGTAGAGTTGCAGCGGCGACCAGCCGGGGCCACCGTGCTCCGGTGGCCATGTGGGCGCGGACCAGCCCTTGCTGGCCAGGGTGCGGAACCACTGCATGCCGACCGCGTGTTCGGAGAACGGGCCGGTGGTCAGCCTGGCCCCGTCCTTCATCTCGTCGGTCAGGCTGGCGTTGATCCAGGCACGCATTTCGTCCCTGAACTTCAGGTCTTCGGCAGTCAGGCTGAGATCCATGGTTCTGTCCTCCCCAGAGCAGGCCCCGGCTTCTACAGCGCCCGCCTGCGTCAATCCAGAGGAAGAACGTCTTCGAAGAGCTGCGGCACCTGCACCGGCCCCATGTGACCGGCACCCGCAATCGTGACCCGGCGGGCGTGGGGCAGGGCATCGCCCAGGCGGCGCAGGATGGCCTGGGCGGGTGGCGGGCCATGTTCGCTGCCGACCAGGGTCACCGGGACCTTGATGCCGGCATAATGCGCGGCGAAATGCGTGTCGAAGCTGACGTTCGCCGTATCCGCATCGATCTGCGGTGCCATGGCGACGATGCTCTGGCGCGCCTTTTCGGGCAGGTCTTCCCACTTGTCGCCGTTCCACAGCGAGATGAAGTCCCGCACGGCCTCTTCCGGGCGTCCGGCGGCCACCAGGGGCGCGATGCGGGATACCGCCCGTGTGTCCAGGGCCAGCTTCTCCGCATCTTCCGGGTGCTCGCGCAAGACGCCGATGGCCACGGGTTCGAAGACACTGAGGCGCTGGATCGGCGCGCCCTCCACCGCCAGCCGCAGGGTGATGAAGCCGCCCATGGAGTGGCCGAAGACCGGCAAGGGCGCGTCCGCTGCCTGCAGCATCGACCTGGCAACAGCCAGGTGCCGCGTCATCGCATCCGGTCCGTCGAACCGGGTTGCGCCGTAGCCATCCAGGTTGGGCAGGATGGCGCACCAGCCACGCGCCGCCGCCCGTTCGGCCAGCCTGATCAGGCTGGCCGCCCCGGTGCCGGAGGCATGCAGCATCAGCAGCCGGGGCGCGTCTTCCGCCCCGACATGGAACCCGTCAATCGTTCCGCCTGATGCTTCGATCTGGAAAGTGCGGATCATCCTGGCCGACGCACCTGCACGGGTTCAGCCTTCCATGCGGGCGACGGTCTGGCCCTCGGCCACGGCCTCGTCCTTCTCGACCAGGATCTCGGTGATCTTGCCGGACACCGGCGCGGCAACCGGAATTTCCATCTTCATGGATTCGAGGATGATCACCGCGTCATCTTCCTCGACGCCCTGACCGACCTCTGCCTCGATCAGCCATACCTTGCCTGCAATTTCCGATTTGATGTCGATGTCGGCCATGTGTCCTGCCTCCCCTGGTGGACGTTTCAATCTGGTAGCGCGGAGCCTAATGCGGCGCGATCAATATGTGAACGGCCAGCTCTGCATATGGTGTGCGCCAATTCCGCCGGTGCGGCGTCGCTGGTGCGCGTCCAGCATGCGACCCAGCCATCGGCGCGTGTCGCGCGGGTCGATGACGTCATGCGCCAGGTACTGGCCGGCGAGGTCATAGGGCGAGCAGCCGAGGGAGTATTCGTCCACTGCCGCGGCGAACTTCTCGGGTTCCGTCGTCGGGTCCAGACCGGTGACGATGGATGCGGCCACGGCCGGGTCGACGAAGCTGATGTCCGCCGTGAACCAGCACGCCATCTCGTCCGACCGGCCTCCACCCATGTTGATATAGGCCTGGCCATAGGACTTCCGCATGATCACGGACAGGACGGGAACGGAGGCAAGCTCCAGCGCCTGCATGAAGTTCATGATCTTTCCCGGCACCTTCCTGTGCTCTCCCTCGATACCGATCAGGAAGCCGGGAACGTCCGCCAGAAAGATCAGTGGCACGTTGAAGCTGTCGCACATGGCGATGAAACTGGTGGCCTTGTCACAGGAATCGACGTCCAGCGCACCGCCCTTGAACATGGGATTGTTGGCGATGATGCCGACGGAACGACCTTCGATGCGGGCGAAGCTGGTGACCAGCGACCGGCCGAAGCGTTCCTTGATCGGAAACATGCTGTCGCGATCCACGATCAGCCGGATGACCTTGCGGACGTCGTATGTGCGTCGGCGTTCCTCCGGCACCAGGTCCAGGATGCGGTTCGCATCCTCGCCCGATCCGGCCGGAACGTCGGCCATCGGCGGCATCTCGTTGCAGTTGGACGGCAGGTAGGACAGGTAGTCGCGCACCGCCTGCAGGGCTTCCTCGTCCGTGTCGACGGCAAGGTCGGCCTTGCCCGTGATCTCGGTCTGGACCCGCCAGCCGCCCATGTCCTCCGGGTCTATCTGTTCGGAGATCGCCACGCTGTTGACTCGCGGGCTGGTCACGGCCATCACCGCGCCCTTGCGCATCACCACGAAGTCGGAGACCGAGGCGACCCAGGTGCCGCCGCCGAACGACATGCCGAGCAGGGCATCGGCCCAGGGCACGATGCGCCTGCGCGAGAAGATGAAACCTTCCCCGATCCGCCCCATGCCAACGGCGCCCATGATGTCCGGTATGCGCGCACCGGAACATTCCGACAGGTAGACGAAGGGGACGCCGTTCTTCTCGGCCGTGCGCCACATCTTCTGTGACTTGCGCCCGTTGTTGATGGCGCTGGAGGACCCGAGCGTCGTGAAATCCTGGGCACAGACGACGACCTCGCGCCCGTCGATCCGGCCATAGCCATCGACCACGCCGTCGGCCGGGCTGCGGTCGGCGGATTCGGCGCGGGCGGAAACCGCAAAACGTCCGGATTCATGGAACGAACCGCTGTCGAGCAGCGCCTCGATCCGCTGTCGGGCGTTCAGGATACCGGCTGCCGCGCGCTCCTCCAGGCGCCTGGTCGACCCCATGGCTTCGGCCGCGGCAATCCTGCGTCGATGCTCTTCCACGTTGTTTTCCCAGCCCATTTTCTCTCCCCCTGAATCGTTCAGCGATCCAGTTTGTTGGTTAACCCGTATGGTTACAACAGACGCGAAGCGTTCCGTCGGGTAATGGGATAATTACCGGTTGCATTTGAATGGCTTGGGCCGGAATATCGGGTCACTTGGCTGACCGATATCTGCAATTGCCGATATGCATTCCGGCAGGAACGATACGGGGCAGCGGACACGCATCTTTCCGATGGTGCCTGCCGGTTGCCCGGTCCGAAGGAATAGACGCTGAACAGGAATGCAAGGTCTCTTCGAAGGGACCGGATAAACGACAGGACTCACGGATTTTGGCGTGCATCGGGCACGTCCGGGAATCATGAATGATTTTTGAGTCAGGGCGAGGCAATGCTTGAGAAAGTTCCCGGCAAGGGTGAGCCGATCGATATCCTGTATATCGACGATGACTACGAGGATTTCCTGCTGACGGAAGCCATGCTTTCGTCGAAGGCGCGCAAGGAATATCGGCTCAAATGGGCGGAGAGTGCCGAAAGCGGCTTCGAGGCCCTGCGCAAGAGCAATCCGGACGTGTGCCTCGTGGACTACCGCCTGGGCGCCGATGACGGCCTCGAGTTCGTTCGCCGCATCGTGGAAAGCGGTTTCGATGGCCCCGTTATCCTGTTGACCGGCATGAACGACGAGTCGGTCGATCATGCCGCGCTGGGCGCCGGGGCCGGCGATTTCCTTGCCTACCGGGACGTCAACGCGCCCATTCTCACCCGGGCCACCCGCTCCAGCCCGCACCGGACGCCCCGGCAGCTCGAGCCCACCCGCGGCCGCCCCCCGCGCGACCTGACCCGCGCTACCTCCGTGCG
>CAJYBQ010000085.1 GCA_913064755.1 uncultured Alphaproteobacteria bacterium | reverse complement strand
GGAGGGGGGGTGCGGCGCGAGGCGCCGCGGACGTCGCGTTCCCACGTCGTGCCCCTCCCCGAACAGCTCTTGTGAGGGCTGGACGTGCAGACCCGGGAACCGCGCCTGCCGGAACATGGCTCCGACACGACCGAGACGGCCGGTGGCGAAGCGTCTGTCGCGTCAGAGCGCCAGCAGGATGGCAACCATGGCGATGCCACATGCGACCAGGGCAGCGACGACGAAGAACCGCCTGCGGGAGGTTGATCGATTGTCGTTGGCGGCGCGCAGGAATGCCACGCGCGCGGGGGCGTCGAAACGCCGTGATCCAGCGGAGATACCCACCCGGGGCGCATGTGCGCCCCGGGGGTGTCTCGATGCCCTGATGCGGGCCATGCCGATCGCTTAGCGCTTGTGGATCGGGGTAAAGGGACGCTGTGCCGGGCCGGTATAGAGCTGGCGCGGGCGACCGATCTTCTGGTGCGGGTCCTGGATCATCTCGTTCCACTGGGCGACCCAGCCGACCGTGCGGGCCAGGGCAAACAGCACCGTGAACATGTCCACGGGGAAGCCCATCGCCTTCAGGATGATCCCGGAATAGACGTCGACGTTCGGATAGAGCTCCTTCTCGACGAAGTAGGGATCCTCCAGCGCGACCTTCTCCAGCGCCATGGCGATCTGCAACAGCGGATCGTCCTGCACGCCCAGGCGATCCAGAACCTCGTGACAGGTCTGCTGCATCACGGTCGCGCGCGGGTCGTAGTTCTTGTAGACGCGATGGCCGAAGCCCATCAGGCGGAACGAATCGTCCTTGTCCTTCGCCTTCTTGACGAATTCACCGACGCGATCCGGGGTGCCGATCTCGTTCAGCATCTTCAGGACCGCCTCGTTGGCGCCGCCATGCGCCGGGCCCCAGAGGCTGGCGATACCGGCCGCGATGCAGGCAAACGGGTTGGCGCCCGAAGAACCGGCCAGGCGAACGGTGGAGGTGGAGGCGTTCTGTTCGTGGTCGGCGTGCAGGATGAAGATCTTGTCCATCGCCTTCGCCAGAACCGGGTCGATCCGGTATTCCTCGGCCGGGACGGCGAACATCATGTCCAGGAACCGTTCCGAATAGTTCAGGTCGTTCTTCGGATAGATGAACGGCTGGCCGATGGAGTACTTGTAGGCCCAGGCGGCGATGGTCGGCATCTTGGCGACCAGCCGGTAGGACGCGATCTCGCGCTGCTTCGGGTCATTGATGTCGGTGGAGTCGTGGTAGAACGCGCTCATGGCGCCGACGACGCCGCACATGATCGCCATCGGATGCGCATCGCGACGGAAACCGCGGAAGAAGTAGTTCATCTGGTCGTGCAGCATGGTGTGCCGCGTGACGGTATTGACGTAGTCCGCCTTCTGCTCCGCCGACGGCAGTGCGCCGTTCAGCAGCAGGTAGCAGACTTCCAGGTACTCGGAATGCTCCGCCAGTTCGTCGATGCTGTAACCGCGATGCAGCAGCACGCCCTGGTCGCCGTCGATGTAGGAAAGCTCCGACTGGCAGCTTGCCGTGGACGTGAAGCCCGGGTCATAGGTGAACTGCCCGGTCTGGGCGTAGAGCTTGCGGATATCGAGAACGTCAGGGCCGACCGTGCCTGACAGGACATCGAGATCAATGTTCGAGCCACCGCCAATGGCGAGGCTGGCACTGCCGGTTTTCTTTGCATCATCCATGATCTGACCCCCGTCTGTTACGTCCGCACGTCATGCCTCTGGGACGGATACTGTCATCCCGCATGTGCGAACCATTATACTCAAAGCTTGCTTCGTGAACACGTCTGGTGTTGCACGTGCGTCCAAAACAGATAGCGCGTCAGACGCAATCGTCGATGCGCGCCAGTGATTCCTCACGACCCAGTGCAACCAGAACATCAAAAATTCCAGGCGACATATTGGAGCCTGTCAGCGCCGCGCGCAATGGCTGCGCAACCTTGCCAAGTTTCAGTTCCCGTGTTTCCGCGAAGGTCTTGATGGACGCTTCCGTCGTCGCCGCATCCCATTTCGGCAGCGCGGCGAGAACATCGCGGACACCGGCCAGAACCTGCGGCGCATCGCCCCCGACCAGTTTCGCGGCCTTCGCATTCATCTCCAGCGGACGGCTGGCGACCAGGAAAGCCGCGCTGTCGGCCAGTTCGACAACGGTCTTTGCCCTTTCCTTCAGGCCATCCATCAGGCCCAGGATCCGTGGCAGCGCGTCGCTGTCCGCGGCAAGGCCCAGGCGTTCGGCCACCAGGGCGGTCAGGCGATCATTGTCCGCCTCGCGCAGGTAATGGCCGTTCAGGTTCTCCAGCTTGGCGAAGTCGAACCGCGACGGGCCGCGCCCCACCGCGTCCAGCCCGAACCATTCGATGGCCTGCGCCATGGAGAATATCTCGTCGTCACCATGCGACCAGCCCAGGCGCACGAGGTAATTCAATACCGCTTCCGGCAGGTATCCCATTTCCCGGTAGGCATCGACGCCAAGCGCGCCGTGCCGGTTCGACAGCTTTGCCCCGTCGGCACCATGGATCAGCGGTATGTGGGCGAATACCGGCACGTCCCAGCCGAGCGCCTGGTAGATCAGGCTCTGGCGTGCCGCATTCACCAGGTGATCGTCGCCGCGAATGACGTGGCTGACATTCATGTCATGGTCATCGACGACGACGGAAAGCATGTAGGTTGGCGTACCGTCGGCGCGCAGCAGGATCAGGTCATCCAGCTGGTCGTTGCCGAACGTGACATCGCCCTGCACCGCGTCGGCAATCACCGTCTCCCCGGTCTGCGGCGCGCGCAGCCGGATGACCGGCGGCACACCGGCGGGGGCGTCGGACGCATCCCGGTCCCGCCAGCGCCCGTCGTAGCGCACGGGCTGTCCCGCGGCGCGCTGTGCCTCGCGCATCGCCGTCAGTTCCTCGGGACTGGCGTAGCAGCGATAGGCATTGCCGCTGTCCAGCAGCATCTGCGCCACCTCGGCGTGGCGGTCGGCACGGGCGAACTGGAACACCGGTTCCTCGTCGCCCTGCAGGCCCAGCCAGGAAAGCCCGTCGAAGATCGCGTCGATCGCCGCCTGCGATGACCTCTCCCGGTCGGTATCCTCCACCCGCAGCAGGAACCGTCCCCCGTGATGGCGGGCGAACAGCCAGTTGAACAGGGCCGTCCTGGCCCCGCCGATATGCAGGTAGCCAGTGGGCGAGGGGGCAAACCGCGTCACGACATCAGAGCGCGCCATCGGTGTTTCTCCTGTAGGCAGAAAGACATAAGGTCCATGGTGGACGTGGTGTCCACCTGGGAAGCGGTCATGTATCACATCGCCCGGCGGGTGACGAGACGACTGACGCTGTTTGCTGCCATGACCGGTACGGTTCTGGCCCATCCGCTCGATTCCGTCTCCGACGCTCTCGCCCGCGAGGGCGCGCGGCTGTTCTTCTGGTTGCCGGTGCTGTTCGGAGCGGGAATCGGCGGCTATTTCGCACTGGATGTGGAGCCGGAACGCCCGGTGGTTGCGGTCATCGGCCTGCTGGCACTGTTCGCTGCATGGCAGTTGCGGCACACCAGGGCGGCCCGCGGCTCACTGGCGTTCGCCATGGTCGCGCTCGGCCTTGTTGCCGCGACGATCCGCACGGACATCATCACCGCCCCCGTCCTGCCGGCGGAGATCGGTCCGGCCGAGCTTTCCGGCACCGTCGTTCGCAGGGAACTGCGTGAGAGCGATACCCGGCTGACGGTCCGGGCCGACGGCTTCGCCGGGTTGAAGGCGGCGGACCTGCCACGCCTGGTTCGATTCACGGTCCGCACGTCCGGCGATGATGCCCTGGCCGGGGACCGCATCTCGGTTCGCGCGACCCTGTTGCCCCCGTCACCACCCGTCGAGCCCGGCGCATTCGATTTCCAGCGCTATGCCTTCTATCGCGGCATCGGTGCCAACGGCTATGCCATGGGACCGGTGACGGTCGTGGCTGCCGGTGGCGCGATGTCACAACCGATTGCACAACTGCGCGACCTGTTGACGGAACGGATCCGCGCGACGCTCGATACCGCGTCCGGTGGCGTTGCCGTGGCCCTGCTGGTGGGGGAGCGTGGCGGCATCCCCGCCGATGATACCGCGGCTCTGCGGGACGCCGGCCTGGCGCATCTTCTCGCGATCTCGGGGCTGCACATGGGCCTGGTCAGCGGTTTCCTGTTCTGGCTGATCCGGCTGGGGCTGGCGCTGCGCCCCGCCGTGGCACTGCGGTATCCGATCAAGAAGATCGCCGCGGTTGCCGCCCTGGCGGGGGCGCTGGCCTACCTGCTGCTGACCGGCGGATCGGTACCGACGATCCGGGCATTCGTCATGGTGGCACTGGTCATGCTGGCCGTCTTGACCGATCGCCGAGCCATTTCGCTGCGCACCGTGGCACTTGCTGCCCTGGTCGTGCTGGCCATGACGCCGGAAGGGCTGCTGGAGCCGGGTTTCCAGATGTCCTTCGCTGCCGTGGTGGCGCTGGTCGCGGTCTATGAACGATACGGCGACCGCATGTTGCGGCGGACACGCGATACCAGCGTGCCGATGCGGCTTCTGATCTACCTGGTCGGCGTCGGCATGACGACGGTGATTGCCGGTCTCGCCACCGCGCCCTTCGCCATCTATCACTTCGGCCGGGTCGCGGACTACGGCGTCCTGGCCAACCTGGCCGCGGTGCCCGTCATGGCGTTCTGGGTCATGCCCGCCGGCACCCTGTCGATCCTCGCCATGCCGCTCGGGCTGGAACAGCTGCCGCTATGGGCCATGGGGCAGGGGATCGACCTGATCCTGGCAATCGCGCATCGGGTGGCCGACCTGGACGGGGCGGTGCGGCTGGTGCCGGCCATGCCTGCCGCCGGTCTGCTGGCCGTGACCCTGGGCGGGTTGTGGCTGTGTCTCTTGTCCGGGGGCTGGCGATTGCTCGGCTGGGTGCCGGTCTTCATCGGCATGGCAACGCCCTACATGGCCGAACCGCCGTTGCTGCGCATCACCGGCGACGGGCGTCTGACCGGGGTGACCACGCAGGCGGGGGGATTGCTTGTCTCCTCCACCCGACGCGAGAAGTTCGTGGCGGCGCAATGGCTGGCGCGCATGGGAGAGGTCGCGCCGACAGCAAGCTGGCCCCACGACGGGGCAAGCGTCGACGGCGACCTGCGCTGCGATCTGCTGGGCTGCATCCTGCGCCGCGACGGCTGGATGATCGCCCTGCCGAACGATCCACGCGCGGTGGACGAGGATTGCGGCCGCGCCGACATCGTCATCGCCACGGTTCCGGTCGCCGGGCGTTGCCCGTCAGCCCGTGTCGTCGTGGATACCTTCGATCTCTGGCGCGACGGGCCGCATGTCCTGCATCTTTCGCCGGACCGGGGACCAGTGGTGCGATCGGTCAATGGTCAGCGCGGGCAACGGCCATGGGTCTGGCGACCGACCCCGCGCAAGGACTGGTACTGGGCCAGGTACTGAGGCAGGCCGCTCAGTACTGGCGGAACAGGGCCACGAGCCGTCCCTGCACCCTGACCTGGTCGGGGCGGTAGATGCGGGTCTCGTAGTCGGGGTTCTCCGGCTCCAGCGCGATGGCGTTGCTGCGGCGGCGGAGACGTTTCAGGGTCACTTCCTCCCCTTCCACCAGCGCCACGACGACGCTGCCGTTGTCGGCCATGTCGCCCCGTTCGATGATGACGGTGTCGCCATCCAGGATACCGGCGTTGATCATCGAATCACCGGCAACTTCCAGGGCGTAATGCTCCCCCCGGCCAACCATGTGAGACGGCACGTCGACATAGCTGGAATGGTCCCGCAGCGCCTCGATCGGCGTACCGGCGGCGATCCGGCCATACAGCGGCAGGCTGACGGTATCACTGGCTGTGCGCGATGCGGGCGGTGGCGCGGATGACAGCGGCAGGTCCTGATTGTTGACCACCGTCGGGCGGAATGCCCCGTGGCTCAACACCGGTTCACCCGACGCGCGGCGGCCCGCCGGTGTCGCGGCATCGGGCAGTCGCAGGACCTCCAGCGCGCGGGCGCGATGCGGCAGGCGACGGATGAAACCCCGTTCCTCCAGCGCCGTGATCAGGCGGTGGATACCGGACTTGGACTTCAGGTTCAGGGCGTCCTTCATCTCGTCGAAGGACGGCGAGACACCGTTCTTGTTCAGGTGCGTGTCCACGAACAGAAGCAGTTCGTGCTGTTTCCGGGTCAGCATGGCGGTCCCCCCGCTGAAAGCACGTTGCCCTGGATGTCGTTCAGGTCACATGCGTTGCAATGTTGTCCGACCGCGATGCGAATCCTGCTGGGCGGAAACCCAAAACGAATCACCCGGTTAGACCGCTTATGTTCTATGAAAGTTCCCAAATTCCGTCAATGTTCCTGTTTCAACCCGGCGTTGGGACCGGGTCGGCCAGGTGACGGAAGGTCAGATCATGCCGGTCAGGGGAATGAAGGAAACCGGGCTGCCCGCCGCCAGGGCAGGGGCATGGGGCGCACGTATGGCGAGTGCACCGGCGCGGGACAGCACATGCAGCATGGATGAATCCTGGCGGTCGAACGGCGTGACGGTCGCGGTGCCTTCCGCGTCGATGCCGAGTTTGCTCCGCAGGTAGTCTTCGCGGCGGTCGTTCTCCGGCAGGTCGCGGCCCAGCCTGGCGGTCCGCACCTGCGGTTCGATGTCGTCTGCACCGAGCATCTGGCGGATGGCCGGTCGCAGGAACAACAGGCCGCAGACAACGGCGGAAACGGGATTGCCGGGCAGGCCCAGCAGGCGCACGTCGCCGAACCGGCCGAACATCAGCGGCTTGCCGGGACGCATGGCGATGCGCCAGAAATCCAGCGCCAGGCCTTCGTCGGCCAGCACGTCCTGCACCAGGTCATGGTCGCCGACCGATGCGCCGCCAAGGGTGACCAGCATGTCGCAACCGGCGGCGCGGGACGCGGCCTCTGCCAGTGCCTCCGGGCGATCCGGCGCGATGCCGATGTCCACCGGTTCCGCCCCCGCACGCCGTACCAGCGCAGCCAGCGAGATGGCGTTGGACGACACGATCTGGTTTGGCCCCAGCGCCTCTCCCGGGCGGACCAGTTCGTCCCCCGTGGACAGCAGGGCGATGCGCGGCCTGCGCCGTACGCCGACCCAGGGCACGTTCATCGCCGCCAGCAGCCCGAGATCGCGCGGATTGAGATCACGGCCCGGTTCCAGGCCTGTTTCACCGGTTCTGAAATCGAGCCCGGCACGGCGGACATAGGTGCCGGTCCTGACCGCCTCGCGCGCGGTCACCCGGTCCCCTGAAACATCCGCATCTTCCTGGATCAGGATGGTGTCGGTGCCGGGGGGCAGGGGCGCGCCGGTGAAGATGCGCACGCATTCACCCGGTTTCACGACGCCGGCGTGGGCATGTCCGGCGGCGGCTTCGCCGACACGGGTCAGGCTGGCGCCGGGGCGCGCCACATCGGCCCCGAGGACGGCATAGCCATCCATGGCCGACAGGTCCGCCGGGGGCTGGGTGCGTTGCGCGATTGCCGGTTCCGCGAGGACGCGGCCATCGGCTTCGGCGATGGACACCCATTCGGCGGGCATCAGCGGCATCTGCGCCAGGATACGCTGCCGCGCCTCGATCACCGGGATCATGAGGCTTCGTAGCGGCCGGACTTGCCGCCGTCCTTGAACAGCAGCCGCACGTTCTCGATCACCATGCCCCGGTCCACGGCCTTGCACATGTCGTAGACCGTCAGCGCGGCGATGGACGCGGCGGTCAGGGCTTCCATCTCCACGCCGGTCTTGCCGCGCAGCTTGCAGGTGGCGCGGATGACGATCGCGGGGACGGGTTCATCCTCGGTGGCCAGGTCCAGTTCGACGTTGGTCAGCGCCAGCGGGTGGCAGAGCGGGATCAGGTCCGGCGTCTTCTTCGCCCCCATGATCCCGGCCAGCCGTGCAACGCCCAGCACGTCGCCCTTCTTCGCCCGGCCTTCGCGGACCAGGGCCAGGGTCTCGGGCAGCATGGTGATGCGGGCTTCCGCCGTTGCGGACCGCTCCGTCTCCGCCTTGTCGCCGACATCGACCATGCGCGCGGCACCGCTTTCGTCGAAGTGGGTGAACCCGGCCATGCTCAGGATGCCGCCTGCAGGGCGGTACCGTCGTCCAGCAGGTCGCAGACGGCCTGTGCCACATCCGGCTGGCGCATCAGGCTTTCCCCGATCAGGAAGCTGCGACAGCCGGCCGCCGCCATCCGGTCCAGGTCGGCCCGTCCGCCAAGCCCGCTCTCGCTGACCGCCACGCAATCGGCGGGCAGGGCCGCGGCGCACTGGATCGTGGTCTCCAGGCTGACGTCGAGGGTCTTCAGGTTGCGGTTGTTGATGCCGATCAGGCGGCTCTTCAGGTTCGCTCGCGCCCGCTCAAGTTCCGCCACGTCGTGCACTTCCACCAGCACATCCATGCCCCAGTGGTCAGCCGCGTCCTCCAGTTCCTGCGCCTGGCCGTCGGACAGGGCGGCCATGATCGACCAGGGGGCAGACGCCCCCCGGCCCCCTCCCCCGGCCCACCCACGCAGTCCGCCACAGGCCGTGCAGCGGGGGCGGCGGCGGCGGCCGCCCCGCGCCGGGCCCGAGGGCGGCGGGCTGTCGGTGGCTGCAGGGCAGCGCCGGGTCGGGGCACGGGGAGCAGGGGGTGGGGCGGTCCGGCGACAGCGCTGGGTCGAAGAACAGGAAGCGCCCGAGCGCCTCGGCGCGCGGGTCGCCGTCGAAGCGATTCGTCTCGTCGGGCGGCGGCGCGGGCAGTGCGAAGGACGGGCGGTCGTGGGCCGGGCACCGAGCCGCCCCGTGATGACCTCGGGTGCCGCCTTCTATGGTCAGCGCCGGGGTGCGCATGGTGACGGGGGGTCGCCGACCCTTGCGACGCAGTTGCGCGGCGAGACACGGCTCGCCTCCGGAGGACTTCGGTCCCCCTGTGGGATTCGGTCCGTCGTGGTGCGGCTCGGTGGAATCTACGGACCGCGTCGGACGAGCCTGATTGATCGGGCGCGCGAGGGCAGTCTCAAGCTGCGGCCGGGACAGCATTTCACGAATCGGATCCACCGCGACGATGCGGCAGGACTGATTCATCATCTGCTCTTCCATGACGCGCCTGCACCGCTCTATCTCGGTGTAGACAATGAATCCGCCGAGGAAGCCGAGGTGTATCGCGGGCTCGCCAAGCAGGTCGGCGCGCCCGAACCCACGATCGAAACCGAGGGCGACGCGCAGGATCGGCGGCGCTCGACGGGTAGCAAGCGATGTAGCAATCGCCTCTCGCGCGAAAGCGGTTACGAGTTCTACTACCCG
>CAJYBQ010000084.1 GCA_913064755.1 uncultured Alphaproteobacteria bacterium | reverse complement strand
CCCGTGCGGCCCTCCCCACCGAGGTCCGGCCGCCCGTCCGCCGGGCGCGTCGCGTCGGCGCCCCCCGACGTGCCATGGGCCAGCACCGGGCCTTCGACATGCACGAGCATGCCCCCGCCCATGCTGTCGAAGGGACCCTCGGAGCCGCACATGCAGACATGGGCCGTGATCATCAGGTTGCAGAAGGCGTTGGAGTGGTTCGTGCAGCGCCAGCTCGCGCCGACAGGCGCGGTGTAGCCCGCGGTCCGGATCATCACTTCTGCCCCCTTGTAGGCGCACTCGCGCGCCATCTCGGGGAACATGCCGTCATGGCAGATGATCAGCGCCAGCCGCACGCCTTTCGGACCGTCGATCACCGGGATGCCGATGTCTCCCGGCTCCCACGGCTCCACAGGCACCCAGGGATGCAGCTTGCGGTAATAGAGGCGTATTTCGCCCTGATCATCGATGATCAGCCCGGAATTGTAGGGCATTCCCCCCGGATTGAGTTCCATGATGGAGAAGCAGCCCCAGATCGCGTTGTCGATGCAGGCCTGTTTGAACGCCGCCACTTCCGGGCCGTCCTTCCGGCACATGATCTCCGGGTTCGTGTCCATGCTGAGGCCATGCAGCGCGTATTCCGGAAACACGACCAGGTCCATGTTGGACGAGTTCCGCCGGGCCTTGCCGACCATGTCGACGATGCGTTGCGTCTGCGCGGCCAGATGTTCGGGCGTTTCGACCACGGGCAATTGCAGTTGCACCATGCCCAGCACGACGCCGTTCTCGGATTTGTTCAGTCCACCAAGACCATTCATGCGATTGCTCCTATTTGGTGATGCTCAACTCGCCGGGGGCACTTTCGATGGCGCGGTTCGGCGACGACATGGCGATCAGCAGACCCAGGGTCAGGACGTAGGGGATCGCGTAGAACAGGTAATAGCCGGAACTGAATCCGACCGACTGCAAGGCCGGTCCCAGCGCGCCTGCCGCGCCGAACAGCAGCGCCGCCCAGAAGCAGTTCACCGGCGACCAGCGGGCGAAGATGACCAGCGCCACCGCCATCAGTCCCTGCCCCGACGACAGGCCCTCGTTCCAGCTGCCTGGATAGTAGAGCGACAGGTACGCGCCCGCGACACCGGCCAGCGCACCGCCTGCACCCGTCGCCAGCAAGCGGACCTTGTTCGGGTTCAGGCCCATGGATCGCGCGGCGTCGGTGCTGTCGCCGACGACGCGGATGATCAACCCGACGCGCGTGAACCTGAACATCCACCACATGGCGACCGTCAGAACGATCCCGATCAGGAACAGCGCGTTGACCTGCAGCGCGGCTTCGACCTGGGAGATTTCCGACCACCAGCCGAAGGAGATCGCCGGCAGGTCCGGCGCCTGTGGCTGCACGTAGGGTTTGCCGAAGAAGAAGGCCAGCCCCATGCCCAGCAGCATCAGGGCGATGCCGATCGCAATGTCATTGACCCTGGGCAGCTTGCAGACCCAGCCGTGAAACAGCCCGAACAGGGTGCCCGCGCCCGCGGCAGCCAGCACCCCGATCCAGGCGGAACCACTCTCGTAGGCGACGGCGTAGCCGGACATCGCGCCGAAGACCAGCGTGCCTTCGAGGCCCAGGTTGATCCGGCCGGAGCGCTCGGTCAGGCATTCGCCGAGCGACACGAACAGGAACGGCGTGGAGACGCGGATCGCCCCCCCCAGCATGGCCAGGGGCACGGCCCACAATCCGAGATCGGTGTCGCCCATCAGACTGCCTCCGCCCTGGGTTGGAAGATGCGGAACCGACCGTAGAGCGTCTCCGAAACCAGGATCGCGACGAAGACAAAGCCCTCCAGCACCAGGATCGTGGCATCCGGCAGGTCCATGCGGCGCTGGATCAGCCCCGAAGAGGCCTCGAAGCCGCTCAACAGGATGGCGACCGGAATGATGGCGAGCGGATTATGTCGGGCCAGGAAGGCGATCAGGATGCCGGTATAGCCATAGCCGCTGATCAGCGATCCATTGGCGGACCCATGCACGGCGGCGACCTCGAAGAAGCCTGCAAGTCCCGCACATGCACCGCCTGCCGCCGTGAAACCGATGATCAGCCGCCCAACCGGCAGGCCCTGGATCTGCGCCGCGCGCATGTTGCCACCCGCGATCCGGGCCGCGAACCCCCACGTGGTGCGCTCGATCAGTACCCACGCAACGATGCAGGCGATGATCCCCGCGGCAAACCCCCAGTGCACGTCCATGCCGAAAAGGCTGCCGACACGCAGTGCCTCGTCCAGTGGCGCCGTGGACGGCTTGTTGAGGCTTGCCGGGTCACGGAACGTGCTTTCCACCAGATGGTTCAGCAGCGCGATCGCGACATAGGCCATCAGCAGCGACGAGATGGTTTCATTGACGCCCCGCTTGAAACGCAGCGCGCCAACCGCACCGATCCAGAGACCGCCAACCAGCATCGCGGCCAGCATCATCAAAGGGATACCGATGGCGCCGGGTGCGCCGGACAGCGCAAAACCGGCCACGGCGGCCGCCAGGCCACCGAGGACGACGGCCCCCTCGCCGCCGATCACCACCAGTCCCAACCGTGCGGGCAAGGCCACGCACAGAGCTGTCAGCAGCAGCGGCGCGACCCGTGACAGGGTGTTCTGCCACGAAAAGGCCGTGCCGAAACCGGCCTTGTAGACCAATGAGAAGAAGTCGACCGGTGCCTTGCCCAGCACGACCAGGAAGAAGGAGAAAGCCAGCAGCCCGCCCAGAAGCGCCCCGATCGGAATGACCAGGGGATCCAGCCGCGGAAGGAAAACCGCCGATGGACGAACCCACGGCGTGCTCAGGGCTGTCGGATCGCCGGCAGACACGGTGTCAGGATACCGACCCGATGACGCCCTCGACCAGGTAGTTCATGCTCTCCAGCGCGATGTCGTCTTCGGCGAAGGCCTTGCCCGCTGGCGCGATGACGTTGCCCTTGTTGTCGTTGATCGGTCCCTTGATGATCAGGAACCCGCCTTTCATGATCTCGGACTTCTCGGCCTCGAACTGGTTGCGCGCCGCATCGGAGACAGCCGGCCCCAGCGGGCTCATCTTCACGAAGCCGTCGGACAGGCCGCCGCGCACGAAGTTGGGGATGGTGCCGCCCGCCTTCCTGGTCTCCACCATGTCCGTATAGACCTGCGCCCAGTTCCACTCCGCACCGGTGAGGTATTTCTCGGGCGCCAGCGGCGACTGATTGGCATGGTAGCCGCAGACATAGGCGCCGCGCCCGGCAGCGGTCTCGACCACCACCTTCGGTCCATCGACATGACAGGTGATGACGTCACAGCCCTGGTCGGCGAGTGCATTGGTTGCCTCTGCCTCCTTGACCGCCAACGACCACTCACCCGTGAAGATCACCTGGCAGGTGATGGCGGGATCGACCGCGCGCGCACCCAGCAGGAACGCATTGATGTTCATGAGCACCTGCGGGATCGGCTTGGCGGCGACGAACCCGATCTTCTTCGACTTCGTCGCATGACCCGCGGTAATGCCGTTCAGGTACTGGCCCAGCCCGATGTAGCCGAAATAGGACCCGGCATTCTTCGGATGCTTGTCGGCTGACCACAGGCCGCCCGCATGCTGGAAACGAACATCCGGATTCTTCGGTGCAACGGCCAGGATATGCGGATCGAAATACCCGAAAGAGGTCGGGAACAACAGCTGCGCACCGTCGAAGTTGATCATGGATTCCATCGACTTCTGCACGGCAACGGTCTCGGGAACATTCTCTTCCTCGACCACGGTCACGCCGTCCATTGCCTTCACCGCGGCAGCGCCCTCGGCATGTGCCTGGTTGTAGCCGAAATCGTCCTTCGGACCGACATAGATGAAGCCGACCGTCAGGTCCGCGGCAAGGGCCGGGCGGAACGGCGTGGTCGCGAGCGCGGCGAACGCGCCCGTGGCGACACCGGCCTTCAGCAGGTTCCGGCGTGAGAGGTTCTTCTGTGTCATGTCTGCCTCCATGGGGTCTTGAAAACGGCGAACTTGGGGGAAGGATAAGGCGGGTCAGCGGTGCTGTCTGCTGCTGCTATTTCAACAGATATATTCATTTTTTGCACCGGTCAGCCGGCCTGGCGGGCCGCCAGGAATCCGCGCCAACCGGCCGCCGGGTCGAGCTCCCGCGCGCCTGCGAGACCGGCGAACTCGCAGATGAAGCCGGTGACCGTCCGCCCGTCCACGAGCGTGACTGTCCCCAGCCCGAGGGGCGCGGGTATGCCGGCCAGGAAACTGCCGACTTCCCCCTCGGGCAATGCCCATATCTCGACGGGCACCGACGCGCCGGCTTCGGTATCGCGGATCAGGCCGGGCCGCGCGGGCGGCCCTCCGTCCAGGGCATAGAGCCGGTACTCGGCCGCCGTCACCGTGGCCTCGAGAAACCGCCCGCCGCGTGACGACAACTGCGGGTTCAACGGCAGTCCCGACATGTGCGCACCACAGACGGCAATCGCCATCTCGCCCGGACCGGGCATGGCCATGCGGGGCGCGGCATCCGGACGATCGAACCCGGTTGCGCCCATCTGGCCATGACGTTCGAGCGCCAACGCCACCGACGCCAGCCAGCCGTCGCGGCCCGCCTTGCCCAACAGCGTCACGCTTCCCGGACGACCATCCCGGCGCGGTGCCGTGGGGACCGCGATGCCGCAGAGATCCATCAGGTTCACGAAATTGGTATAGGTGCCGAGGTTTGAATTGGGTTCGACGGGATCGCGGGTCAGGTCGCTGACCGTGTAGAAGGTCGGAATGGTCGGCACGCACAGCATGTCCACGTTCGCGACGATGCCGTCCGCCACCGCCCGCAGTTCCTTCAGTCGATAGATGCCGCGGAAGGCGTCGGCGGCCGATTGCCCTTCGGCGGCCTTGATGATCTGCCGCGTCACCGGGTGGATCGCGTCGGGATTGCAGGTCAGAAGCTTCTCGATGACCGTGTAGCGCTCAGCGACCCACGCGCCCCGATAGAGCATTTCCGCGACGTCGTGGAATGGCTTGAAATCGACCGGGACGATCTCCGCACCGGCGGCACGCAACAGTTCGACATCGGTTGCGAAGGAAGCGGCCTGCGCCTCGTCACCGAAGAATTCGATACTGCTGTCATCGGGAATCGCCACCCTGAACCGGGGCGGCAATGGCGAAAGCGGCGCGACCTTCGTCGGCCGCGCAAAAGCGTCGTCACCGTCATGGACGGCGGCAACGACGAAGATCGCGTGCGCGTCCTCGACCGTCAGCGCGAAGATCGAAATCGTGTCCAGCGTGCGGCATGCCGGTACAACGCCACTGGCTGACAATGCGCCGAGACTTGGCTTCAGGCCGACGATATTGTTCAGCGCTGCCGGAACCCGGCCCGATCCCGCCGTATCCGTGCCCAGCGCGAAGCAGACCAGTCCATGCCCGACGGCGACTGCCGAGCCGCTGGACGAGCCACCGGGAACAATGGCCGGATCGCCGGCATTCAGCGGTCCGGGCCACGGCGCTCTGACACCGACAAGCCCGGTGGCGAACTGATCCAGGTTGGTCGTGCCGATCGCAATGGCACCGGCCGCCTTCAGTGGCGACACGACGAACGCGTCCGTTTCGGCCTCGTAGGCATAGACCGGGCAGGCGGCGGTGGTCCTGCGACCAGCCACGTCGATATTGTCCTTTACCGCGAACGGGATGCCCCACAAGGGTCGCGCCGGATCGAACGGGCCGAGACGGCGGGCCTGTTCCAGCACATCCTCGATATCGAACAGGTCGATGAAGATGCCCGGATCATCCACGGCGGCAATCCGTCGGTAGGCTTCCAGAACCACGTCCTCGGGGCGCACATCCGCGGCATAGGCTGCCCGCAGCGCGGTCAGTGTGAATGGCAGATCATGCATGGGTGTCTCCATGACGGCTGTTCAGGCAGGCCGTCATTGCTGATTCCGGATGGCCGGGGGCTGCGGTGCAGCAGCGATCAGGCTGCGCGTGTATTCGGTGGCGGGTGCACGCATGACCTGCTCCGCGCTCCCCTGTTCAACGATCCGCCCGCCCTGCATGACGATCACGTCGTCACACAGAAGACGGACCACGTTCAGGTCGTGGCTGACGAACAGGTAACTGATGCCCAGCCTGGCCTGCAGGTCGATCAGCAGGTTGAGCACGACAGCCTGGATGGACACGTCCAGCGCCGCCGTCGGTTCATCCAGGATCAGCAGGTCCGGATCCAGCGCGATGGCACGGGCAATCCCGACACGCGCCTTCTGACCACCGGAAAGCTGGTGCGGGAACCGGTCCAGCAGGGCGCGGGGCAGACCGACCAGGTCGGCCAGTTCCTCGACGCGCATGCGGGTCGCGCCCTCACCCAGCCGATCGAGAGGTTCGGCAATCGACTGCCGGGAACTGTGGCGCGGATTGAGACTGTCGGTCGCGTCCTGGAACACCATCTGTATCTTCGCCCGGCGGTGGTCGCGGGCAAAGTCACGCGACGGTGTCAGGGTCAGGTCCTCGTCATTGAAGATGATCTCGCCGCTGGTCGGGTCCAGCAGGCGCACAATCATCGACGAGGTCGTTGACTTGCCACAGCCGGACTCGCCGACAAGGCCCAGCGTCTGTCCCCTGCGGACGCTGAAGGACACGTCGCGCACGGCATGGACCGGGCCTGACTTGCCCGCGAAGGTCTTCACGAGGTTGCGCACTTCCAGCAGCACCGTGCCGTCCGTCTCCCGCACCGGTGCAGATGTTCGTGCCTCGACCGGCAGCAGCTCCCGTATGGTCGCGCCAATGCGCGGGGTCGCATCGATCAAGCGGCGGGTATAGGCATGCCGTGGCGCCGCGAACAGGCCTGCGGGGGTGCCACGCTCGACGACCTCACCGTCCTTCATCACCATGATCCGGTCGCAGTAGACCGACGCCAGCCCCAGGTCGTGGGTGATCAGGATCGCGCTCATGCCCCGGTCACGGATCAGGTCGACGACCAGGTCCATCACTGCCTTCTGCGTGGTGATGTCCAACCCTGTCGTCGGCTCGTCCATGATCAGCAGTTTCGGGTCACAGGCCAGCGCCAGCGCGATCACGACGCGCTGGCACATGCCACCCGAAAGCTCGAAGGGATAGGCATCGACCCGGGCTTCGGCGTCCCGGATGCGCACCGCTTCCAGTGCCTTGATCGCTTCCTTGCGGGCGGTGTAACGCGTGGCGCGGGCGTGGCGGCGCAGCACGTCCCCGATCTGGTCGCCGACCTTGCGGATCGGGTTCAGCGCCGAACGCGGGTTCTGGAAGATCATGGAGATTTCCCGCCCGCGAATATCGGCCATCTCCCTGTCCGAGGCACCGGCGAGGTCGACACCGGCATAACGCACCTTGCCATCGACGACCTGCCCGCCGGCTTCCAGCAGGCGCATGATCGAATAGGCGGTAACCGACTTGCCCGACCCGGATTCTCCGACAATGCCGAGAATTTCGCCGGACGCGACGTCCAGGTCCACTCCGCGCAACGCATCCACCGGGCCACGCCGTGTCTGAAACCGTACCGCGAGATCCTTCACCGACAGCATGTCTCAGGTCCTCTGCCGCGGGTCGACGATGTCGCGCAGGCCGTCACCCATCAGATTGAAGGTGAAGACCGCGAACATCAGGGCCAGGCCGGGGAAGACGGCCAGCCACCATTCGCCCGAGACAATGAAGTTCGCGCCCTCGGCCACCATGATGCCCCATTCGGCGGTCGGCGGTCGGACGCCCAGGCCGATGAAGCTCAGGCCCGCCGCATTCAGGATGGCCCATCCCAGGTTCAGCGACATCTGCACCATCATCGGCGGCAGCGCATTCGGGAAGATATGCATCGCCAATACGCGAATATCGGAATTTCCGGCCAGCCTGGCTGCCTGTACGAAGCCGGCCTCGCGCCGGATATTGACCTCGGCGCGGACCAGGCGGGCGTAGAAGGGCGTATTGATCACCGCCGTCGCATAGACGATGTTCTCGACCGTGTTGCCCAGCGCGGCGACGATCCCCATGGCCAGAACGAACAGGGGGAACGCCATGATCGTGTCCATGATCCGGTTCAGCACCGCATCCAGCCAGCCGCCGAAGTATCCGGCAGCCGCGCCGAGCACCGAACCGGCTACCAGGGACAGCGCCACGGCCGACACGGAGATCACCAGGTCGAGCCGGGTGGCCACGACGACCCGGCTGAAGACGTCGCGCCCCAGGTTGTCGGTCCCGAACCAGTGCGTCCAGCTTGGTGCCTGCAAGGCGCTGCCCGCGTTCGATGCCATCGGATCGTGGGGCACCAGGTAGGGTCCGAAGATCGCGGCCACGATCAGCACGGCAAACATGCCGAAGGACAGCGCCGTGACGGGATTGCCGCGCAACACGTAGAGGATGTGTCCGAAGGTGCCGCCGCCATCGGCCCGGGTGTCGGTGACGGCACTCATGACGCTTCGAAACCGATGCGCGGATCGATCAGCGTGTAGGCCAGATCGATGAGCAGGTTCAGCCCCACGAACAGGAAGGCCATGGCCAGAACGAAACCCTGCACGGCAGCGTAATCCGACACGACCAGCGCCTCGACCGCGTAGGAACCGATGCCCGGCCAGGCAAAGACCTTCTCCACCAGCACGTTCGCACCGAGAGTGAAGGAAAATACCATGCCCAGCGTGGTCACGACCGGCAGCAGCGCATTCCTGAACGCGTAGGTATAGCGCAACGTGTGGCCGGTCAGGCCAGCGGCCCTGGCGGTGCGGACGAAGTCCGCCGACAGGGCGCCGAGCATCGATGCCCGGGTCATGCGCGCGATCGGTGCAAGGGTGAAGAGTGCCAGCGTCACGGCCGGCAGGATCAACTGGCGCAGGGCCGCCATGAAGGTCTCGACATCACCCACCAGCAGGGAATCGATCAGGTAGAAACCCGTGACGGCGGGCGGTTCCAGGTAGATGAAATCCAGCCGACCCAGCGGTGAAGGCGCGATGCCCAGCAGGTAGTAGAAGACATAGATCAGGACGACACCGGTGAAGAAGGTGGGCAAGGAGACCCCTGCCGTCACCAGCACCCGGCAGGCATGATCGACCAGCGACCCCGGGCGCGTGGCCGCGACCACACCCAGTGGAATGGCGATCCCGCAGGACAGCAACAGCGCGAACAGCGTCAGTTCCAGCGACGCGGGCAAGCGGCTGGCGAGTTCGGCCACGACGGGCTGCCCGGTGGAGATCGAACGACCGAAATCGCCGCTCAGCAGGTCACCGACATAGATCAGGAACTGCTGGGGCAGCGGCAGGTCCAGCCCCAGCGTCTTCCGGATCTCGGCTATCGAGGCCTCATCGGCCGCCGCGCCCGCGAAATAGACCGCCGGATCGCCGGGAAGCGCCC
>CAJYBQ010000083.1 GCA_913064755.1 uncultured Alphaproteobacteria bacterium | reverse complement strand
GGGGTGGGCTTCTTCCAGGGCAAGCAAGCGGTTCGCATGATGCACGATATTGGTATTGGCGAGCCCGGAGTCCTTGCCGATCACGGATTCATCGCTCGTCATGGGATTGCCGAAGGTCCCGTAGAGAGACCTGCCGGCCGCCCTTTCTGCATTGAACTTCGGCGTTCTGACCCAGCGGTTCAGGTAATGCGCGCGGCCGTCCTGCAGGTGAAAGGCATGCACCATGCCGTCACCCGCGAACCAGTGGTGGTTGCGATCACGCGGAGGATACTGGGGGTTCGGGCCGATGCGGAACAATGCGCCGTTCAGGCCTGTCGGCACCTCGCCGCGCACGATGAGGTCGCGCGCTTCCCCTTCCATGCGCAGGGGAGCGTAATTGCCAGTCAGTTGCGGGTGCCTGGGGTACGGCTTGGTCATCGAATGCTCCGGTTCATGTTCCAGTCGGCGGCGCGGCCATGATGCATCATGGGCAGAAGCGCAGGCTGCCTCAACCGGAGAATCACGCCAGGGTGATTGACTTTCGGTAAATAGCGGTATAATTACACAATCACCATCGCGAAGTGCTGACGCTCAGCCCATCGGCCTTGCTGCTGACCTGATCCGGCCTCGCGATGCAGGTGTGCCGGCCAGACGGTTCGCCACCCGATCGACCGGCCTATTCCGCGCGATGCCGCGGGACCCGGCGAGCCACATCCAAATCCCTGGAGATGAAAATGAGCAACAGCGTCGACGAGAGCTTTCGTCGCGAATACGCCACCAATGTCCATATCGCCTATCAGCGACAGGGCACCAAGCTGCGTGAAACCGTGCGCACGCAGAACAGCGTGAAAGGGTCCTCGACCGTCTTTCAGAAGGTCGGCAAGGGCACTGCCTCGGTCAAGGCACGTCACGGCATGATTCCGACCATGAACGTCGCCCATGAATCGGTGGAATGCTTCCTGAAGGACTTCTATGCGGGCGACTGGGTGGACAAGCTCGACCAGATCAAGTCGGGCACCGACGAGATGAAGGTGCAGGCCAATGCCGGTGCCTACGCGTTGGGTCGGAAGACCGATGACCTGATCCTGGCGGAAATGGGGAAGACCACGACGGTCACCCCGACCACGTCCGGTGGCCTGACCAAGGCGAAGGTGCTGGAGGCGTTCGAGCTTCTGGGAGAAGCCGACGTTCCGGATGACGGTGAGCGTTACGCCGTCGTCGGCTGGAAACAGTGGTCGGAACTGCTGGATATCCCGGAGTTCGCCAATGCCGACTACGTGGGGGCGGACCAGTTGCCGTGGAAGAGCACGCAGGCAAAGACCTGGCTCGGGACGCTCTGGTTTCCGCATACGGGCCTGCAGGTCGATGGGTCGGGCAACCGCCACTGCCACTGGTACCACAAGACTGCGATCGGCCACGCCATCGGCAGCGACGTGGCCTCCGACATCACCTGGCACGGTGATCGGGCCTCGCATTTCATCAACAACTACATGAGCCAGGGTACGGTCCTGATCGACGCCAATGGTGTCGTGACCATCCCCTGCGCCGAATCCTGAAGGGTGTGAAGTCATGGCATTGAACATCGAGAAGCTGGAACGGATGGCCGGTGGCGGCGCAGGTTTTGCCGTCTGGGGATACGCGACCACGGATGACGCCAGGGCCGATATCGGGGTGGCCGGGTACTTCAATGATGCCAGCGACATGCTGCGTATCGATGACTGGGTCTTCGTGCGCGCCGCGGATGGACATGGCATCGCCATCGTCAATCAGAATGCAGACGGCATCGTCGATGTGACCGACCTGACCACGGTTGGCGGCAGCGACGCGAGCTGATCGCGCTCCTTCTCGGGGGTACGGGCTTCACCGGTCCGCGCCCCCGTTTCTGCCCAACGAGAACAAGGGAGGTAGCCTGATGGCCCTCAACGGTGTCCAACTGTGTGCGCGGGCGCTGCTCAAGATCGGCGCCCAACCCATCACGAGTTTCGACGAGAACACGGCGGAGGCGGAAATATCCGCACTGCTCTACGACATCTGCCGCGATGCCCTGGTGTCCGCCCATCCCTGGTCATTCGCGACAGCGCAGCGACGCCTGGCGTTGCTGGACGAAAGCCCGGGGGCAGACTTCGACCACGCATTCGGCCTCCCCAGCGATTTCCTGAGGGTGCTTTCCGCCGGGCAAGGTGACTCGGGGCGCGGCAAGGGGGTCAGCTACCGCATCCGGGAACAGCGCATCCACACCAATGCCGAGACGCTGATGCTCACGTATGTCTTTCGTCCCGACGAGAGCGCCTTTCCCGCGTTCTTCTGCCAGGCCCTCATCAGTCGGCTGGCAGCCGAATTCTGTCTGCCGCTGACCGAGAACACGAGCCGCTCGGAGATGCTTGGAAAGGCCGCCGAGGTCGAGTTCGCGCGTGCTCGCAGCATCGATGCGCAACAGCAGACGCCGCAATCCATCGGATCGTTCCCACTCGTCGATGTCAGGGGGTAGCCAGATGCCCATCCGCAAGTCCCTGCAGCAATTCAGCTTTACCAGCGGCATGCTCGACAGTGCCGTCGAGGCCCGCCTGGATGTGAAGGCCTATCATGCCGGCGCCCGTGATCTGACGAACATGCTGGGCATGTCCCAGGGGGGTGTGATGACGCGCGGTGGTTTCCGGCGCATCGGCGAAATATCGCCGCCGGGCGACGCCACGACCATTCGACTGGCAAGCTTCACGTTCGCCCTCGACCGTTCCTACCTGATCGCTCTCTCGCATCAACGGATCGACATCTTTCGCGACGGCATGCTCATGCAGTCGCTCGTTCCAGATCCGGCGGTTGCCGATGATGCGGACCGGTTCTTCTCGTCTGATGAGCTGACGGACGTGGACTGGACGCAGAGTCTCGACACGATGATCATGGTTCACCCGCAGCACCCGCCCCGTCGACTGCTGCGTCAGCACGATGCGGTAGACGAGGAATGGTTTCTGGACGATCTGCCGCTGACCCACGCCCCGACATTCAATTTCAGGGGACTGACGGTCGGCACCGCGACGGTTTCCATCGTCGGGAACACGGCCACGATCACGTCGTCCGATGCCGGGGATTTCAGCGACGTCGACCTTTCCGCGGATGCGCCATCCTGCTGGGTCCGCCTGCACGGTGGCCTGATCCGATTGACGGAGATGACAAGCGCGACCGTTGCCAGGGGGACCGTTGTCAACGAACCGGAGGAAACCACGGCAAGTGAACCCGGGTTGTGGACGGTGGAGGAAGATGCCTGGTCCGACATTCGTGGTTGGCCCAGATCAGTCAACCTGTTCCAGGGACGGCTCTACTTCGGCCAGACCCGGGCGCGTCCGCAGACGATCTGGGGGTCACGTGCCGGTTCGTTCTTCGATTTCGGCACGACCTCAGACGCCCTGGATGACGAAGCCGTCGAACTGACCCTGGACAACGACGAGATCGCCGCCGTGGAGCAGTTGTTCGTTTCCAACGAGTTCCTGGCCCTCACCACCGGCGGCATCTACGCGTGTGCCGAAACGCCGGTCACGCCCGGGAACTTCTTCTTCAAGCGACAGAGTGAACTGCCGGCGTCGCGTATCCGGCCGGTCGAGCTTGACGGGACCGTGGTCTTCGTCCGCGCCGCCAGCGACGGCTCCCGTGCGACATGCAACGAACTGGTACTGGACGATATCCGCCAGGTCCTGGTGCCACAGGATATCGGGTTGCTGGCGGGTGGACTGATCAATGCCCCGGTCGACATGGCAGCGCGCATGGGGACCGAAACGGACGCCGCCAATCATCTGCTGCTCGCCAATGCAGATGGTTCGGTGGCGGTTCTCAACACCCGTCGGTCGCAAAACATCGCCGGGTGGACGCGCATGGTTCTTGGCGGCGCCGGCCAGGTCCGGGCCATTGCCACGGTGGGGGCGAAGATACATGCGCTTGTCGCGCGCAACATCGCCGGGACCGATCGGTTCTTCGTCGAACAGCTCGATCCCGAATGCCGATTGGACGCGGCGACCATGCCGACGCCTGTTGGCACCGTTCCGACCTCCGAATGGTCGGACTTGGGCGCCCTGGAAGGTGCCGAAGTGAGTCTTCTCGGGGATGGATGTGATCTTGGTACCGCGACCGTTGCCGATGGTGCCCTGACGACGCCGGAGCCCGTGTCGACGCTGGAGGTCGGTTGGCGATTCGACTGGTCGGTGGAGACAATGCCACTCGAAGCCGAGCTCTCCGATGGCACGTTCATCGGCAACCGGCATCGACTGATCCGGGCAACCGTCCGCACCGGCATGGCAAGCGTCTATCAGGTCAACGGGCGCGACGTCGGCGGGCGCAGGCTCGGAGAGGCCCTTCTCGATGATCCACCGCGCACCACGGGAGGAACCGCCTCCGTCCGGTTTCTCGGATGGGCCGGGGGACGCCGGGATGGCGCGACGACGGTGCGTGTCGAAGGTCGCTCGACCAATCCCGCAAGTATCCTTTCCATAACAGCAGAGGTGACACAGTAATGGCAGATCCAGTCAGCGCAGGGGTTGCGCTCGGGCTTTCGGGCCTGGCCTCATCGCAACAGGCGTCGGCGGCATCCGCGACGCGAAAGTTTTCCCGCGCCCGCTCGCGGCTTGACCTTGCAAGGGCAGAGCGGGAGAACCAGCAGCAACTGGCGCAGGGTCTTGCCAGTCAGAATGTTGCGGCCGGGGCCCGCGGCGTCTCGGCATCCAGCGGGTCGCTGATGCGCCAGGCCATGGCGGCACGCCGTGCCGCCCGGCGCGGCAGCGGCCTGGCGCGGGCGGCGACTGCGATCGATGATGCGGCCGCCGATCAGCGCGCGCGGTCGCAGATCGTCGGCAGCCTGATCGACTTCGGACGCGCAGGTGTGCGGTTCGGCAGGTCGCTTTGACCTGGTCGACCCTGTCTGCCCGGGCGACCAGGTGTGATGTCGGGCATGGACCCCGGGCGCCAATAGTGGTGTCTGGCTTCTGAATTCCCCTTGCGGGCTGTTCGGGGTATTCTGATGCAACGTCACATCGGTTCGGGGGGATAGACCGGATGAAATGGGTCCGGACGGCGATGGGCTTCATGCTGCTGGGGTTGCTTGCTGCCTGCGCGCAGCAGGACCCGCTTGTGTCGACCGACGGGCATCCGGGCTCTGCCGTCAGCCCGGCCACCGAACCGTCTTCCGGCAGCAGGTCCATTGTCGGAACGGAGTCCTCCAGGCCACCGCCTCCCCTGCCGCCGCAGCGACCGCAGACCGTCGCCCGTGCCAAGATCGCGACGGCGCCCGATGCCCGGGAAGTACCCACGGCAAAGCCGCCGTTCGTCAGCCTGGTCGGACTTGACGCCAACCAGTTGCTGCAGCAGATGGGGACGCCCGTGGAAGTGCGAATTCAGTCGCCGGCAACGGTCTGGGAATACCGCTTTTCAGGCTGCAGTCTGGAGCTCTTCCTGTTCAGGGACGTGAGCAAGCAGTTGCTCAAGGCGCTTTCGTTCGAGACACAGGGGCTGGATGTGGATATTGCGTCCGGGCGGGACGAAAGATGTCCCGCGCCGACGGGAGAGACTTCTGCAGATGGATGAACCTGGCTTGCCGCTGATATTCCTGGTCGATGATGATGACCTGTTCCGGGAATCCGTTGCACAGAACCTGCAGGATGCGGGATTCGTGGTGCAGGAATTTCCCGATGGCCCCGATGTGCTGCAGGCCCTGGGCGCAGGTGGCGCACCCGGGTTGATCCTGCTGGACTGGAAGATGCCGCGCATGAACGGTATCGAAGTGCTGAAGCAGTTGCGCCAGGATGGCTGCGAACTGCCGGTGATATTCCTGACAGTCCTCAGCGACCAGATCTACGAAGAGGCCGCGCTGATCGGCGGTGCCGTCGATTTCATCGAGAAATCCCGCAGCTTCTCGATCCTGAAGCGCCGGATCGAACTGATCCTCGGCGGGGCGCGTGCGGCAGGTGGTGCCGACAGTTCCCGCGCGGTGGAGACCCGGATTGGTGACCTGCTGCTCGATACCGATTCCGCCCGCACCACCTGGCGGGATGTCGAGGTCGACCTGACGATCTCGGAATTTGCGGTCGTTCGCCACCTGGCCGAAGGCGCCGGGCGCAACATGCGCTATCGGGAAATCTATGACCTGGTTCGGGGGGAGGGATTCCACGCGGGGTCCGGTGACGACGGTTATCGCACCAACGTGCGCAGCATCATCAAGCGCATCCGCAGAAAGTTCGAGACGGTCGATGCCGACTTCGACGAGATCGAGAATTATCCGGGCCTTGGCTATCGCTGGCGGAAGCCGGTTGCTTCCTGACCTGGTGGAACCCGGCGCATGATGCGCTTCCTGCGTTCGCTGTGGATGCGCCTGGTCATCCTGTCGGCGATCCTGGCCATCGTGCCGGCGATCATCTACCTGCAGCTTCAGGAAGCCGACAGCGAGCGTCGTGATCTGCTGCGTCGGGCGGTTGCCGAGCAGGGGGACCTGATCGCCATCGGCATCACCGATGCACTCGATCCGGCGCGTCTGCCGGAATTGCAGGGCGTCCTGGCCCGCTACGAGCGGAGTGGAAATGGCATCAGGGTGCTGTTCCGGCCGGACGGTGAAGGTACAGGCTTCTTCTTCGTCGGTGCCTGGCCGCAGATCTCCGAGGAAGTCTTCGACGCGGAGAAGGAACGTCTGCTGGCCACGGGCGCGCTGTCCATCCTGCAAGACAATTGTGCCTGGATCGGCACGACCGGTTCGGTCTACGAGACCGTTGCCGGCAGCCGTCGTGCCATTGCCTCCGTGACGCCCGTTCGTCGTCCCAGTGGCTGCTGGGTCGTGGTCACGACGAAATCCGAGGTTGCGCGCCTCGGCGCGCCGGACGACGTGCCCTACTGGCAGAGCCCGGAAATGCTCGTCAGTGCCGGGATATATCTCCTGATGGTGGTGGCCGTCTTCGGCCTGTTCCTGTCCGTCCGCCGCAATCTCCGGCGCTTCGCCAGCCTGGCGCGGGTGATGGGGCGGGGCGGTGGCCGCCGGACCAGTTTCCGGGCGAACAACCGCATGCCGGAACTGGATGATGTCGCGGGCAGTTTCGATGACATGGTCGGCAGCCTGCTCCGTTCCGCCGACCAGTTGCGGACATCGGCGGAAGAGAACGCCCATGCGCTGAAGACGCCCGTGGGCGTGATCGCGCAGGCTTTGGAGCCGCTGCGCCGGGCCATCCCCGGTGATCAGGATGGACCGCGCAGTTCCATCGACCGGATCGACCGGGCGGTGCAGCGGTTGGATGGCCTGATCGGTGCCATCCGGAAGAGCGAGGAAGCGGCGGCTGCCTTGATCTCTCCCGAACGGGAGCGCCTGGACCTGGCCGACCTGGTTGGTCGCATCTTTGACGGGTTCCGGGAGATCGCAGAGGAAACCGGTACGACCCTGAGCATGCGCCGGCAGGGGGATACGTTTGTTCTCGGCAACGAGGAACTGCTGATCGTCTCGATCGAGAACCCGCTGGAAAACGCCCTCAGCCTGCTGTCGGAAGGTGGCCGCATCACGATCGATGTCCTTGCGGTTCCGGGGCGGACAGTGGAAGTGCGCATCGCCGACAACGGACCCGGCATCTCGGAGGACCGGCTGGAGTTCATCTTCCTGCGTCACGTTTCCATCCGCGATGTGACGGGGGGTGACGCCGGCCATGATGGACTGGGGCTCTGGCTGACGCGCCGCAACATGGAAGCACTTGGCGGAACGGCGGAGGCCGAGTGCAATGAAGATGGTGGCCTGACGATTGTCCTGCGGTTGCCCGCCGCCATTTAGGAACAGCCGTTCCCGACGGAAATGATCGTTTTCCACCGTGCCTTCCTGATGCCCCGATGATCCCACACCGCTGCCACGATCGGCGCGGGATACTGGGGCATGAAGAAGTTCAGTCGGAATACCAGCGTGACCACAGCCGATCCGCGGACATCCGGGCCCCTGGTGCCACCGGCCGTCACGCGGGCCAGTGCCTGGCGCGTGGGCGCCCCGATGCAGGTGTGCTCGACACGGTCACAGATCGGCCACAGCTGCGCCGCTGACCGGTCACGCACCACCCCCCAGATCAGGATGGAAGCGCGAACACTGCCACCACCGAAGCCATTGGCGGAACCACGGGCATGTGCGCGGCAACAGGAGGTACAGGACGTGTTTTTCTCGGCACTGCAGGACCATCCCCTGGGTCGGGCCGAAGTCTCGGTCGGCGGGGCAAGCTTTCGTGTGGCAACCACGTCCTCCGCGTTGCTGGAACTTGCCTATGATCCTTATCACTCCGCACGCATCGGTGCCCGGGTTCCCCGCCGGTTCGCGGTTCGCCTGCCGCAGGACCTCAAGGAGCCGCGCCGGATGGCGGAGCGCCAGCAGGCGTTTGTCAGCATCATGTTGCCGGTCGTGCTGCGCGCGAACGAGATCGTCGGGGTGCGCAACGCGGTGGTCCGCGCCACCCGAACCGGTCTCGACACGCACGAGGTGGCGGAGATGCCGCCGTCCCTGCTGATCGGCCTCGCCGCGGCGGTGACGGACTGGGGGCGCAATCTCGACGGCCAGTTTCCCAGCAATCCGTATCCCGAAGAACTTTCCCTGCCGTACGGACGGGCACAGGCGGCCGTGCGGGCTGCAGGCGGGATCAGCCGCGCCCGCCATGCGAGCCTGCTGGAGGCGACGCTGGATGTCCTGCATGGCATGGGCAGCCTGATGGATGACGAGGCGTTCCGCCGGGAGCATGACCGCCAGCGGGATCGCAAGCGGCCTGACGGCTATCGCCTGGGCCTGTTGCTGGCCGATGCCGGTCCCTGTGACCGGAACCTTGCTGCCGACGTGCTCTATGCGATCGAAGGTGCGGCGCTGACCCTGCTGGACCGGACCCGCCTGGTGCCGCCGGCTGCCGTCATTCACTGAGCAGAGATTGCTGATCGGGTCGACCCGTGATCGGGCCGACCTGCACGAGGGTTCGTTGCACTGCTCCGGCTGGTCCCACCGTCGGCGTGGCAACGAACCAGCGAACGCTGTCGCCCCCTCTGACTTCCCGGCAGCGTTTGACTGGCGGGGAAGCCTGGATTCCCCCGACTGAACCAGGCTTCCCCAACCGGTCTTCGGACGTGTTCGCCAGCGGGGAAATCTGCCTGATCCCGCCTAATGCACTTGTCTCAATTCCCCTTGATCTGCATAACGGAGACATGACGCTTTGGTCGGGGAGGCCGGATATGGACTACGAGCAGATCATCTATGACGTGGCGGACGGGGTGGCAACGGTAACGGTGAACCCCCCTGACCGGATGAAGGCCATGACCCTCCAGAAGGGGGGGGAGGTCAGGAATGGCCCGCACTAGGCCTCGGCCGACCCGGCGGTACTGGCCCACGTCCTGAAGGTGGACGGGCGGGGGGTCGGGGTCGGGGCGGGAGGG